>NZ_JBNDIK010000019.1:0-139924 GCF_050434365.1 Massilia sp. UYP32 | reverse complement strand
CGACCCGGACGAAAATTTGACCGCGTCGTTAAGGCAGTAGCTCAACGGTATCCAGAAAAACGGCTATCGAGAAAACCTTAACTTAGCGGCATTAGGGTCAGAGTAGAATTATTTTGCAATTTCTTTTAAAGCGGGCGCTGTGAACATGGCCCGGATAATAGTTGATTGCGAGTTATTGGGAATTAATTCTACTCTGACCCTCATTATCGGGATTGCGGAGAAATTGCTCAACAATTCTACTCTGACCCTCATTGGGAATAGTCAGGTGGGAGGGTGATGGTGGCGGTGAGGCCGGGGGTGTTGTTGGTCAGGGTGAGGGTGCCGCCGTGGGCTTCGACGCAGGAGCGGGCGATGGAGAGGCCGAGGCCGACGCCGCTGCCGCCGGCGCCGCCGTGGCCGTTGTCGCCGCCGGTGTCGCGGCAGCGGGCGCTGTCGAGGCGGGCGAAAGGTTCGAAGACGCGGTCCAGCTCGGCCTCGGGAATGCCGGGGCCGTTGTCGATCACGGCCAGGATCACGTCGCGGTCATCCCCCGGCGCGCTGGCGCACAGCGTGACCTCGGTGCCGTGGCGGATCGCGTTCTCGGCGAGGTTGCCCACGGCGCGGCGCAGGGCGATCGGGCGGCAGCGGTAGGGCAGCCGGTCCGGGCCGGCGTAGCGGATGCGCTTTCCGGGACGCGCCAGCTCCGCCGCCAGCTCGCGCATTAGCGCCGCCAGGTCGACGTCCTGCGACGGCTCGCCGACGCAGTCCTCGGCCGCGAAGCGCAAGGTCTGCTCGACCATCAGGCCCATCGTCTCGAGCGTGCGGATCATCGCCGCGCGCAGCTCGGGGTCGTCGATCAGTTCCACCCGCACGCGCAGGGAGGTGATCGGCGTGCGCAGGTCGTGGCTGATCGCGGCCAGCATGCGCGTGCGGTCTTCGATGAAGCGCTGCTGGCGCTCGGCCATCGTGTTGAAGGCGACCGTCAGCTCGCGCGCCTCGCGCGGCCCGGTCACCGGCAGCGGGCCGTCGTGCTCGCCGCGGCTGAAGCGCTCGGCGGCGCGCTCCAGCGCGCGGATCGGACGCAGGATGCGGCCGATGAAGGGCAGCGCCACCAGCAGTACCGGCAGGGTGCTCACCGGGATCGAGAAGTGCAGCGGACGCCACCAGGGACTGCCGCCGGGCGACTGCTGGTAGCCCACCAGCCAGCGTCCGTCCGGCAGCTCGACCGAGGCCAGCATGCCGGCCTGCTTGACGCCATCGTCGCCCGGCGCATGGTCGGTCAGCTGCACCCAGCTGCGCGGCGCCGGCGCCGACGCCGACATGCCGGACAGGCGCTCGGCCAGGGCCTGCGCCTGCTTGCGTTCGGCCTCGTTCATCGCCAGGCTGGTGGAGCTGGCGCCGCTGGCCAGCCAGAAGCGCGCGCTCGGCGAGCCGATCGCGGCCAGCATCTCTTCTCCCTTGTCCGGCGACAGGCGCAGCGACTGGTAGATCCCGGCCATGCGGTCGAGCATGTAGCGCGCGGCCAGCGGATGCATGGCGTCCGGGGCCAGCTGGCGCGCCACGATGGCGGCGGCGTGCGCCAGCAGCACGGCCACCAGCAGCGTCGCGACCAGCTGGCCGCCCATGGTCTTCGGGATCAGGCGCATCAGCCTGCCGCCGGCAGCGGCTTGACGTCGGCCGTGAACACATAGCCGTCGCCCCACGAGGTCTTGAGCAGGCGGGGCCGGCGCGGATCGCTTTCCAGCTTCTTGCGCAGCCGGCTGACCTGGCTGTCGATGCTGCGGTCGAAGTTCTGCACCTCGCCGTCGCGCGTCAGGTCGAGCAGCTCGTCGCGGCTGAGCACCTTTCCGGCGCGCTCGACCAGCACGCCCAGCAGGCGAAATTCCGACGTGCTCAATGCCACCGGTTCGCCGCCGGCGTCAACCAGCTCGCGCCTGGCCATGTCCAGGGTCCAGTCGCCGAAGGCGTAGCGGCGGCCGTGCCAGCCGGTCGCGGCGCGGCTCAGGCGCCGCAGCATGCCCTTGATGCGGGCTACCAGTTCGCGCGGATCGAAGGGCTTGGTGACGTAATCGTCGGCGCCGATCTCGAGCCCGGCGACGCGGTCTTCCTGGCTCGCCATCGCAGTGAGCAGGATCACCGGCGTGCTGCTGGTCTCGGCCAGGTGGCGGCACAGCGACAGGCCGTCCTCGCCCGGCAGCATGACGTCGAGCACCACCAGGTCGATCCGATGCTGGCGCAGCAGCGTGCGCGCGGTCGCGGCGTCGGCGGCGGTCAGCACCTCCAGGTCGTGCCGGCGCAGGAAGGCGGCGAGCGGGTCGCGGATGTCGGCGTGGTCGTCGACCACGAGGATACGGGATGAAGTGGAAACAGGATTCATTGCTGGAATATCAAGACTTGCCACAACTTGACAAACTTTCTGGCGGTTAATTGCATATGATAATCATTATCATTCACCGCGAACGGGCCTGGCAATAGGTGTTCGCCGTATAAAAGAATTTTGAGCGACAGAGAAAGAACGAAGCGTATGCAGCACACGACAACGGCATGGTTCAAACGGACGACCATCGCGGCGGCGCTCCACGGCGCCCTGGCCCTGAGCGCCCACGCCGCACCGGAAGCACCGGATTTCAACCCGCAAGCCGCCGGCGCGTCCGGCACCGTGCCGACCGTCGTCGTGACCGCCGCCGGCTTCGAGCAGTCGGCCACCGACGCTCCCGCCAGCATCACCGTGATCACCCGTGAAGACCTGGAAAAGCGTCCGTTTCGCGACCTGACCGACGCGCTGCGCGACGTCCAGGGCGTCACCGTCACCGGCGTCGCCAACGAACAGGATATCCTGATTCGCGGCCTGCCGGGGCAATACACGCTGATCCTGGTGGACGGCAAGCGCCAGTCGACGCGCGACGCGCGCACCAACGGCAACGCCGGCTACGAGCAGAGCTTCATTCCGCCGCTGGAGGCGATCGAGCGCATCGAAGTCGTGCGCGGCCCGATGTCCTCGCTGTATGGCTCCGACGCCATGGGCGGCGTGATCAACATCATCACGCGCAAGGTCGCCAAGGCCTGGGGCGGCTCGCTCGGCGTCGACGGCACCCTGCAGGAACACAGCGATTCGGGCAACTCGACCCAGGGCCAGTTCTTCCTGAACGGTCCGATCGCCAGCAACGTCCTCGGCCTGCAGCTGTGGGGCAAGCAGAACAAGCGCACCGAGGACGAGATCCTGAACGGCTTCAACGGCGCCAAGGACCGCGACCTGACCGCGCGCCTGGCCTGGACCCCGAACGCCGCCCACGACGTGCTGCTCGAAGCCGGCAAGAGTGAGCTCAAGCGACACAGCTCGGCGGGTGGCGTGCTGGCGCCGAACGCTGCCAACACCCGCCAGGAACACAGCCGCGACCACTGGTCGCTGTCGCACAACGGGCGCTGGGGCTGGGCCACCTCGCAGGTCGCCCTGACCCAGGAAAAAGGCCAGCGCGAGACCTACGCGCAAGACCGCGCCGGCGACTACATCCGCAACACGCGCGCGCCGGAAATCAAGAACACGGTGCTGGACGCGAAGCTCAACACCCGCCTGGGCGACCATTTCCTGGTGATCGGCGGCCAGTACAACCGCGGCGAACTCCTAGACCAGAACCCGGGCCGCCGCACCGGCGTGGACGAGCACTTCAGCATCATCCAGAAGGCGCTGTTCGTCGAAGACGAATGGAGCCTGACCGACACCCTGGCGCTGACCGCCGGCCTGCGCGCCGACGACCACGAAATCTACGGCAACCACTGGTCGCCGCGCCTGTACGCCGTGTGGCATACCAGCGACGCGGTGACGATCAAGGGCGGCGTCTCGCGCGGTTTCCGCGCGCCGGAAATCCGCAACATCGCGCCGGGCTATGCCTACACCACCGGCGGCGGCGGCTGCACCTATGGCCCGAACGGCACCTGCGGCGTCATCATCGGCGACCCGGACCTGAAGGCCGAGACCAGCACCAGCTACGAGCTGTCCGCCCACTACAACAACAAGGCCGGCATCCAGGCGAATGCGACGCTGTTCTACACCGACTTCAAGGACAAGGTGGCGAACGCGCTGATCTACAACGACGACGGTTCGATCGCGCGCTGGTCGGAAGACCCGAACTACCGCCTCTGGTACAGCTACAACATCGACGACGCCACGATCCAGGGCCTGGAACTGGGCCTGACCTGGCAGCCGCTGCGCGCGCTGTCGTTCAAGTCGAACTACACCTATACCGATTCGGAACAGAAGGGCGGCGCCTACGCCGGCTATGCGCTGACCCGCACCCCGAAGCACCGCGGCACGCTGCGCGCCGACTGGAACGTCACCGACGCGCTCGACCTGTGGGCCTCGGTCACCTACAACGGCAAGGAGATCAATGCCGCCGCGCGGTCGGGCAGCAATGGCGTGACCCTGCCCAACGGCGCCAAGGAATACGGCGACTACACGATCGGCGACATCGGCATGACCTATGACTGGAGCCGCAGCGTCGCCATCAAGGCCGCGCTGTTCAACGTCAGCGACAAGCGCCTGGACGAGCTGACCTACAACACGGTCGGCGACGGTCGCCGCCTGTGGCTCGGGGTGACCACACGCTTCTGACCACACGCTTTTATATACCCCATTTGTTGAACGAGACAGGAATACCGACATGACCATCAAGAACATCTTCCAAGGCCGCCGCGCAGTGCTGGCGGTCGGCGCCGCCCTGGCCTTCGGCGCGCTGCCTGCGCAAGCCCAGAACACCGTGCAGATCAAGCATGCCAGCGGCACCACCGCGGTCCCGGCCAATCCGAAGAAGGTCATCGTGCTCGACGCCACCACGCTGGACAACCTGTCGGCGCTGGACGTGAATGTCGCCGGCGTGCCGACCATGAGCACCACCGCGCGTCCGCTGCCGCGCCACCTGGCGCGCTACAACAGCGCCCCCAAGATGGGCACCCTGTTCGAGCCGGACTATGAAAAAATCCACGGCGCCAAGCCCGACCTGATCATCGTCGGCGGCCGTTCGCAGGCCAAGTACGCGCAGCTGGCCAAGATCGCCCCGACCATCGACCTGACCCCGGACCGCACCAACCTGGTGGCCAGCGCCAAGAATAACGTGAATACCCTGGCCGGCCTGTTCGGCAAGCAGGCGCGCGCCAAGGAACTTACCACCAAGCTGGACAGCTCGATCGCCGCCCTGAAGAAGCAGGCCGAAACGGCCGGCGCCGGCCTGATCGTCCTGACCACCGGCGGCAAGATGAGCGCCTACGGTCCGGGCTCGCGCTTCGGCGTCCTGCACGACACCTTCGGCATCAAGCCGGCGGTGGCCAAGCTCGACACCTCGAACCACGGCCAGGCGATCTCCTTCGAATTCATCCAGAAGACCAATCCCGACTGGCTGTTCGTGATCGACCGCGACGCCGCCATCGGCCGCGAAGGCACCGCCGCCGCGAAATTCCTGGACAACGAACTGGTGCGCCAGTCGAACGCCTGGAAGAACAAGCGCGTGGTCTACCTCGATGGCCTGAACTGGTACACCCTGGGCGGCGCCGGCATCACCGCGCTGCAGGAGAACGTCGACCAGCTGTCGCGCGCACTGAACACCGCGGGACGCTGATTGCAATGGTTGTAAACAAGCCGCCGCTCTGCGGCGGGGCGCCATGATGCGCCAAGCCGGGGGCCACGCCAGCGCGCGTGCCCCTCGTCACATCTCGCACGCCTGGCTGGCGCTGCCGTTATTACTGACGGCGGCGCTTGTCGCGTTGAGCGTGGCCATCGGCGCCGGCGACTTCAGCTTCGCCGGCCTGCTCGCGGGCACGCAGTCGACCGACTGGCAACTGCTGGTCGTCAGCCGCCTGCCGCGTACCCTGGCCCTGCTGCTGGCCGGGATGTCCCTCGCCGTGGCGGGCCTCATCATGCAGATGCTGGTCCGAAACCGCTTTGTCGAACCGTCCACCGCCGGCACCATCGAGGCCGCCACGCTGGGCGTCCTGGTGCTGGCGCTGCTGGCGCCCGATACCCCGGTGTTCGGCAAGATGCTGGTGGCGGCCGCCTTCGCGATGGCCGGCACCTTCCTGTTCCTCGGCCTGTTGCGCCGCATCCCCTTGCGCTCACCTTACCTGGTGCCGCTGGTGGGCCTGATCCTGGGCGGCGTGATCCAGGCGGTGACGACCTTCTTCGCCTTCCGCTACGACATGCTGCAGACCCTGCACGCCTGGACCGTGGGCGATTTTTCCGGCGTGCTGCGCGGGCGCTACGAGCTGCTGTGGCTCGGCGCGGTGCTGGCCTTCGCCGCCTGGGTCGCGGCCGACCGTTTCACGGTGGCCGGCATGGGCCAGCAGTTCACCACCAACCTGGGGCTGAACTACAAGCGCCTGACCTTCTATGGCTTGCTCATCGTGTCGGCGATTTCGGCGGTGGTGGTGGTCACGGCCGGCAGCATTCCCTTCCTGGGCCTGATCGTGCCGAACGTGGTCAGCATCCTGTTCGGCGACAATATGCGCCGCTCGGTGCCCTGGGTCGCGCTCCTCGGCGGCCTGTTCGTACTGGCCTGCGACATCATTGGCCGCCTGGTCGTGTATCCGTACGAGATCCCGATCGGCACGGTCGTCGGCATCATCGGCGGCGCGCTGTTCCTGTTCCTGTTGCTGCGAGGTCGTTCACGTGACGCTTGATATATCCCCCAAAGCGCGCCTGGCCCTGCTCGCAACGCTGGCGCTGTCCGTCGTCGCCGCCTTCATGCTGATCGGCGCCGGCGGCAACTGGGACTTCGTGTTGCCGTTCCGCGGCGCCAAGCTGGCCGCCATGCTGCTGGTGGCGTATGCGATCGCGGTCTCGTCCGTGCTGTTCCAGACGATCACCCACAACCGCATCCTGACGCCGTCGATCATGGGTTTCGACGCCCTCTACCTGTTGATCCAGGCCACGATCATCTTCAGCCTCGGCCTCGATCCGCTCACGGAGACGGGCAACCCGAACCTGCGCTTCGCGATCGAGGTGGTGCTGATGACGGGCTTCGCCTGCCTGCTGTTCCGGGCGCTGTTCAACGGCGCCGCGCACAGCCTGCACCTGATGCTGCTGGCCGGCATCGTGTTCGGACTCCTGTTCCGCAGCCTGTCGAGCTTCGTGATGCGCCTGATCGATCCCAACGAGTTCATGGTGCTGCAAGACCGCATGTTCGCGTCCTTCAATACGATCCAGACGGGCCTCTTGTGGGTGGCGGCGGTCGCCATCGGCCTGGCCTCGCTGCTGGCCTGGCGCCTGCGCCACCAGTACGACGTGTTGACGCTGGGCCGCGAGATCGCGGTCAACCTCGGCATCGATTACCGGCGCACGGTGATGCTGACGCTGGCCCTGATCGCGGTGATGGTGTCGGTGTCGACCGCCCTGGTCGGCCCGGTCACCTTCTTCGGCCTGTTGGTGAGCAACCTGGCCTATGTGACGGCCGGCTCCGGCAAGCACCGCTACCTGCTGCCGATGGCGGTGCTGTGGGGCGTGGTGTTCCTGGTCGGCGGCCAGGTGCTGCTCGAGCGCGTGCTCGAACTGAACGCCACCGTCAGCGTCGTCATCGAGTTCGTGGGCGGCCTGCTGTTCCTGTTCCTGATCACCCGTAGAAAGTCCTAGATGATCGAGATTTCCCATATCAGCAAGCGTTATGCCGACACCGTGGTCGTCGACGACGTGACGCTCACCCTGCCGGCCGGCGGCGTCACCGCCATCATCGGCCCCAACGGCGCCGGCAAGTCGACCGTGCTGTCGATGATCAGCCGCCTGCTGCCGATGAGCGCGGGCCGGGTGCTGGTCGACGGCATCGACGTGGTCAAGGGCGATAGCAAGGAACTGGCGAAACGCCTGGCCATCCTGCGCCAGGACAACCACCTGCCGATGCGCCTGACGGTGCGCGACCTGGTCGCCTTCGGCCGCTATCCGCACACGCAGGGCCGGCCGACGGTCGAGGATGCGGCTCACGTCGAACGCGCGCTCGGCTACCTGGGCCTGGAAGCGCTGGCCGACCGCTACCTCGACCAGCTCTCGGGCGGCCAGCGCCAGCGCGCCTTCGTGGCCATGGTGCTGTGCCAGGACACCGACTACGTGCTGCTCGACGAGCCGCTCAACAACCTCGACATGCGCCACGCGGTCGACATGATGGGGTTGCTGCGCCGCACCTCGCGCGAACTGGGCAAGACCGTGATCCTGGTCCTGCACGACATCAACTTCGCGTCCTGCTACGCCGACCGCATTGTCGCCATGCGCGGCGGGAAGGTGGCCTACCACGGCACCCCGCAAGAGCTGATCCGGCCCGAGGTGCTGCGCGACCTGTACCAGCTCGACATCCGGGTGCATGAGGTCGACGGCCAGCGCATCTGCGTTTATTACTAATGAGTTACTGACGAGGACGGCTATGGAACGCTGGGTGGTGTACGCCTTCCTGTCGATGCTGTTCGCCGGCGTGACGGCCGTCATCGCCAAGCCTGGCCTCACCGGCATCTCGGGCGACCTTGGCATGGCGGTGCGCACCTGCTTCGTGTTCGTGTTCGTGCTGCTGTTCGCGGCCGCCGTGGTGCCGGCGCGCGAGCTGCAGGCGCTCACCCCGGCCAATATCGCCTGGCTGGCAGGTTCGGCGGTGGCCACCGCGCTGTCGTGGATTTTCTACTATAAGGCGATCAAGGAAGGGCAGGTGTCCACCGTCGCCCTGATCGACAAGGGCAGCGTGGTGATCGCGATGGTGCTGGGCTGGCTGTTCCTGCAAGAGGCGCTCACGCCGGCCAAGCTGGCCGGCTGCGGGCTGATCGTCGCCGGCCTGCTCGTGATCGCGCGCGGATGAGCGAACGCCATCTGCTACACTCGGCCGATCGTATCCCTTGAAGACCGTGCCGCGTTGATCCAGACTGTTCCTTCCACCGACCTCCCGCCCGTGCTGGCCGGCCCCATCCTGCGCCGCCTCGAGCCGGGCCGCCTGGTGCTGTGGCTCGTCGGCAGCGACGCGCTCGACCTGACCCTGGCGCTGGCGCCGCAGGGCGGCCCGGCGCGCCGCCTGCGGCTCGACGGCGCGGCGTGCCGCGTCGTCCGCGTCGGCCGCCATGCATACGTGCACCTGATCGACGTCGCGCTGGACGAGCCGCTGTCCCAGGACGTGCTGGTCGAGTACGACCTGGTCCTGGACGGCGGCGCCGGCATCGCGCACTGGGCGCCGCACCTGCTGCACGCGGGGGCGGACCGGCCCAGCTTCGTGCTGCGCAGCCGCATGGACGACATCCTCTACGGTTCCTGCCGCAAGCCGCACCACCGCTCGCGCGACGGCCTGGCCTGCGCCGACGCGCTGCTGGCCGGCCAGGCCAGGGATGCCGACGCGCGGCCCGCCATGCTCATGCTGTGCGGCGACCAGGTGTATGCCGACGACGTGGCCGGCCCGATGCTGGCGGCCATCCATGCGCTCATCGAACGCCTGGGCCTGTACGGCGAATGCCTGGAAGGCGCCGTGGTGGAAGACAGCGAGGCGCTGTATGCCCACCCGGCCGGCTATTACCGGCGCGAAGACCTGCTGCCCGCGTTCAAGTCGAACGACGACTTGCGCGACCGCTTCTTCGGCGGCTCGGAAAAGCCGATCTTCACCACCGCCAACGCCCACAACCACCTGGTGACGCTGGCCGAGGTGATGGCGATGTATTTATTGGTGTGGTCGCCGGCGCCGTGGCAAATCGTGGGCGAACCGCCGATGCCGCCCTTGACGCCGAAGCACGTCGAACGCTGGCGGCGCGAAGGCGCGGCGCTGCAGGGTTTCTGCGCCGACCTGCCGGCCGCCGCGCGCCTGATGGCGCACGTGCAGACCCTGATGATCTTCGACGACCACGACATCACCGACGACTGGAACCTGTCGGCGAAGTGGGAGACCACCGCCTACGGGCACCCGTTCTCGCGCCGCATCATCGGCAATGCGCTGGCGGCCTATATGCTGTGCCAGGGCTGGGGCAACCGGCCCGACGTGTTCGGCGAGGCGCTCGACGCCATGGCGGCGTTGACCGCCGCGCCCGATGCGCGCGGCCGGCTCGACCCGGGCGCGCAGGACGCACTGATCCAGCACCTGCTCGCGTTTCGCCAGTGGGACTACATGCTGCGCACCCAGCCCGCCATCATCGTGCTCGACACGCGCACGCGGCGCTGGCGCAACCGGCGCACGCCCGGCCATCCCTCGGGCCTGATGGACTGGGAATCGCTGACCGAGCTGCAGCACGAACTGCTCGACGAGACCGCGGCCGTGATCGTCTCGGCGGCGCCGATGTTCGGCGTCAAGCTGATCGAGGTGGTGCAGCGCATCGCCACCTTCGCCGGGCTGGCCCTCACGGTCGACGCCGAGAACTGGATGGCGCATCGCGGCGCGGCCAGCAGCATGCTCAATATCTTCCGCCACTCGCGCACCCCGGGCAACTACGTGATCCTGTCGGGCGACGTGCACTATTCCTTCGTCTACGACGTCGAGGTGCGCGAATCGGACCGCCCGCAGCACGTGTGGCAGATCACCAGCAGCGGCATCAAGAACGAATTCCCGCGCCGCCTGCTCGACTGGCTCGACCGCCTGAACCGCTGGCTGTATTCGCCGCGCTCTCCGCTCAACTGGTTCACCAAGCGGCGCGACCTGGCCCTCAGCCCGCGTCTGCCCGACCAGCGCACGCGCGGCGAGCGCCTGTGGAACGGCGCCGGCATCGGCCAGGTATGGCTCGACGCCCATGGCCGCCCGCGCCGCATCGTGCAGCACAATGCCGACGGCCGGCCGTCGACCGAGTTCCTGGTGCCGGACGACGCCGACGCCGCCACGCCGGCGGCCGAGGAATCGCAGCGGGCCGCGTAGGCCGCGTGGCCTAGCCCAGCGCGAGCGGCTGCCCGCGCGCCCAGCGGTTCGACGACAGCGAAAAGCTCAGCGCCCGCACCTGGTGGTACCAGCCGGCCGGCACGTACAGCATGTCGCCGGGCTCCACGATGATCTCGACCAGCGCCGCCTGGCGCGCCAGCGGGAAGGCGTCGAAGTCGGGCGCTTCCGGGTCGAACGGAGAGCCGAACAGCAGCGGATTGGCCTCGCGCGTATACAGAAAGGCGTCATGGTGCGGCGGCGCCAGGAAGATCCGTTTGGTCCCCCACAGCTGGGCGAAGATATTGTCGTCGTAGTCGCAGTGCAGCGGGGTCACCGTGCGCGCCGGGCCGATCCAGAAGCGGGGAGGGCCCATCTTGTCGAACCAGGTCGGCCAGTGGCACAGCCGGTTCAGCTCGCGCAGCGACAGGTTGCCCACATAGGGCGGCAGGTCCGATGTGGCGTCGGGCGGCGTCAGGTCGAGGTAGTCGCGCAGCAACATGTCCCGCATCGCGCGATCCGGCGCGAAGGCCGTATTGACGTAGTCGCCGACGCGCGCACGCACCGGCAGATGGCCGAACTGCGCGCGCAAGTCCTGCGGTGTCAGGCTGGCCAGCGGCCAGCGCTTGACGATGCCGGTGACCAGGAAGGGCATGCCGGCCGCCGCCCGCGCACGAAAGCCGGCCGCATCCAGCCGGGCCAGGCGCGGCACGGCGGTGAACGGGGGAAGCTGGCGCGCGGCCTGGCGGATGGCGTCGCGCATCGAAGCGATCGAGGCTACGCCGCGCACCTGCGCCGCTTTCTCGGCCTCGGCCTGCTTTTTCGCCGCCGCATCGGCCGCCGCCGGCAGGGCCTGGCGCGGCGGCAGGCGGCTGCCTGTAACTTTTTCTACTGCCATGTCATGTCGTACTGGACGCCCGGATAAGACGAAACCCCGTATGGTACTGCCAACACGCGTTTCATCCCGCTGCTCATTGATAAAAAGCAGCTTTTGAGGCGGATGGAACGGCTCTGTTAGTCAGCGCACGGTCTCTTAGTACTGGTCCATTGTATTTTTTGTATCGCGACGCAGTTGGTTCGATACTGCGCTCGTGACGGAGCCCTGGAAGGGCGCTCGCCCCGAGATAGGGACGATGAGCCTGGGACATTGATGGAACCTTTGCGGTGGTTTGAGGTCAGTGAATCAATAAACTGATCTTAGGCATGAAGCCGCGCAGCCATTGATGTACCGCAGGCAGCTTTCGTTCCCGCGTCATGTATCGGACTGAATCAAGGAAGAATGTGGTGATAGTCGAATATCGGTCTACTCCGCGTTGGTCACACATTTTATGAGGGATACATCATGGATAATCAAAAGTCTACCGAGGGTAAAGGCATTGACGCCAACAAGGCCGGTTCGAGCATCGGCAAAAGCCAGGATTCCAGCCTGAACAAGGGCACCACCGCCTCGTCGGGCAGCCAGCAGAGCGCGTCGTCGAACCTGAGCAGCACGGGTTCGTCGCCATCGTCGTCGAGCCAGCAAAGCGCTTCGTCGAGCGGCAACCTGGGCAGCACCGGCTCGTCGACCTCGGGCTCGGCGCCGGGTTCGCCGTCGTCGCAGTCGTCCTCGTCGATCGGCTCGCAGTCGTCGTCGTCGAACATGAGCTCGGCGGCAGGCAGCACCGGTTCGCTGGGCAACAGTGGCCTGGGCGCATCGTCGTCGAGCCAATCGTCGACCCCATCGTCGGACTCGTCGTCCTCGTCGTCGGCTTCGTCGTCGGATGCGAACGGCGATAAATCGTCGGGCGGCATCAAGGCAGCGATCTCGTCGATCTCGCCAGACAAGGTGCACGCAGGCATCGACAAGGCAGCGCAAGCCGCCCAGCCTGTCGTCGACAACCTGGCTTCGCGCGCCCACGCCGGCGTCGACAAGGTCACCGGTCTGCTGAGCTCGGCTCAAGAGAAATTCGGTGGCGGCTCGGCCCAGCTGAGCGAGAAGTGCTCGGACCTGTCGGCCCAGGGCAAGGAATACGTCAAGAACAACCCGGGCAGCGCGCTGCTGGCCGCGGTCGGCGTGGGCTTCATCCTGGCCAAGCTGCTGGGTGGCTCGAGCGACCGTCACGAATATCGCAACTACCGCGATTACCGCGACTGATCGTGATGACAAGAAGCGGGCCGTCGGCGCGCTTCTCGCATGACCCGGCCGGCTTTCGCCGGCCGGGCTTTTTTCATTCTCGCTTTTCCTCGTCGCACTATTTAACGCTTCCTTAACGCCTCACTAACATCTCGATGACAGCATGCAACCTAGCATGCCTATCATGAACATCGAGAAACTTCATCTGCCCAAGGGCATCAATAGCGCTCCGGCAACTACGCGCCAGCGCGCCGCCGGACTGGCGCGCCTCACCGAATGGGCCGGTCCATTCGCGCCATTGGTCCAGTTGTTGTGCATCGGGCTGCTCGTCCTGTCGGCTTTTCGGATCGCATTACTCGCATGGCAATGGCCGCGTGTGGCTGCGACCGGCATCGTGCCCGAGATCCTGCTGCAGGGCGTGCGCGCCGACTTGATCCTGCTTGGCTATTTCCTCGCCGTCCCCTTGCTGCTGGCGCCCTTGCTGGCGCACGCCCGCAGCGCCCGCCTGTGGCGCCGCGCCAGCGTGGCCTGGACCGGCTTCGCGCTGATCTTCATCGTGTTCATGGAAGTGGCCACGCCCCAGTTCATCATGCAATACGATGCGCGGCCGAACCGCCTGTTCATCGAGTACCTGGGTTATCCGCAAGAAGTGTTCTCGACCTTGTGGCATGGCTTTCGCACCGCGCTGCTGCTGGGTTGCGCGCTGACCATCGTGCTCGGCGTCGCCCTGGTGCGCCTGCTCAAGCGGACTGCGGCCGGCATGACGCTGTGGCCGAGCCGCAAGCTGCTGCTGGTCTGGCCCATCCTGTGCCTGCTGGTCTTCATGCAGATCCGCTCCACCACCGGCCATCGTCCGGCGAACCCGGCCATGTTCGCGCTGACCGGCGATGCGATGGTCAATTCGCTCGTCATCAATTCGGCCTGGTCGGTGCTCGATGCGGTCCGCTCGATGGGCAACGAGGCCAAGTCGTCCGAGATCTATGGCGACTTTCCGCGCGAACAGGTGTTTACCGAGGTCAAGGCGGCGCCCTGGCTGCGCGACTATCGTTTCCCGAATCCGGAACTGCCGACCCTGCATTACCAGCAGGCCGCGGTCCAGCGCGCCAAACCGCTCAACCTGGTCATCGTGTTGCAGGAAAGCCTGGGCGCCACCTTCGTGCAATCGCTGGGCGGCCTGCCGGTGACGCCGGAGCTGGAAAAGCTCAAGGACGAGGGCTGGTGGTTCGAGCAGCTGTACGCCACCGGCACCCGCTCGGTGCGCGGCATCGAGGCGGTGGTGGCCGGCTATGCGCCGACGCCGGCGCGCAGCACGGTGAAACTGTCTCTGTCGCAGAACAATTTTTATACGCTGGCCGACGGGCTGGGCCGCCAGGGCTATCACACCGAGTTCGTGTATGGCGGCGAAGCCCACTTCGACAATATGCGCAGCTTCTTTACCGGCAATGGCTTCCAGAACATCGTCGATATCGGCGACATGCAGCCGCGATTCGTCGCCAGCTGGGGCGCTTCGGACGAAGACCTGTTCGACAAGTCGCTCGAGCGCTTGAAGAAACTGCATGCGCAGGATAAACCGTTCTTCAGCCTGATCTTCACGTCCTCGAACCACGAGCCGTTCGAATTCCCGGACGGCAAGATCACATTGCACGACCCGGACAAGCAGACCGTGAACAACGCGGTCAAGTATGCCGATTACGCGCTGGGCAAGTTCATCCGCGAAGCGAAGCAGCAGGCCTACTGGAAGGACACCGTGTTCCTGATCGTGGCCGACCACGACAACCGCGTCTATGGCGATAGTCTGGTGCCGATCAAGAAATTCCACATCCCGGGCCTGATCCTGGGCGCCGACGTCGAACCGAAGCGCATCGCCCCCATCGCGAGCCAGGTCGACCTCGCTCCCACCTTGCTGTCCTTGCTGGGCGTATCGAGCACGCACCCGATGATCGGGCGCGATTTCGCGAAGGACGCGAAGACGCCGGGCCGCGCGCTGATCCAGTTCAACGACTATTTCGCCTACCTGGAGGGATCGCACGCGACCGTGCTGCGGCCCGGCCAGGCGCCGCTCGCCGCGCGCTACGACGCGGCCAGCGGCGGCTTCGATCCCGGCAGCGGCACGCCCTCCACGGGGGAGGTCGACCGCGCGATGGCGCACGTGATGCTGCCGTCGCTGCTGTACCGCGAGCAGCGCTACCGGACGCGCTAGCAATTCCTGGTCCGCGCAAGGCGGGTGGCCGGCAGCCCCGGCGCACCCGTCATTTCCACTTACAATATCCGCATGCGCATCCTCATCGTCGAAGACAATCCCGACATCCTGGCCAATCTATACGGCTTCCTCGAGCCGAAGGGCTACACGGTCGATTCCGCCCGCAACGGCTATGGCGGGCTCGCGCTGGCATCCGAAAACAGCTATGACGTCATCGTCCTCGACGTCATGCTGCCTGGCCTGAACGGCCTCGAACTGTGCCAGAAACTGCGCACCGAGTTGCGCACGCAGACGCCGGTCCTGATGCTGACCGCGCGCGACAGCCTGCCCGACAAGGTGGCCGGTTTCGACAGCGGCGCCGACGACTACCTGGTCAAGCCGTTTTCGCTGGTCGAACTCGACGTTCGCCTGAAGGCGCTGACCCGGCGCGCGGGCGGGCAGCATGCGTTCAGTCCCGCCTTGCGCTTCGGCGGCCTGGTGTTCGATCCCGACCAGCAGGATGCCTCGCGCAACGGCACCAGGGTGGTGCTCACCAAGACCGGTTACATCCTGCTGCGCTGCCTGATGGCGGCGGCGCCGCGTATCGTGCCGCGCGAAGCGCTCGAGCAGGCGGTGTGGGGCGACGACCGCCCCGAGAGCGACGCCTTGCGCACCCATATCCACGCCTTGCGCCAGGCCATCGACAAGCCGTTCGACGTCTCCCTGATCCATACCGTGCCGGGTGTGGGCTACCGGCTCGCCTTGCCCGATGCGCAAGGTTGATTCGCTGAGCCGACCCATCGTCGGCGCCTTCATCCTGTTCGGCGTCGTGCTGTCGGTATTCTTTGCCGTGCTGGCGGCGCTGGTGGTCGAGGGCATCGAGGTGCACCTGGTCGACGAGCGGCTGGCCGAAGTCGAGAAATGGGCCCGTCCGCGCGCCGCGGCGGGACTGCCGGCGGATCTTCCCGCCGGCCTGCGCTTTCATCGCGGCGCGGACATACCGGGCTCGCTGCGCGGCTTGCCGGCCGGCGTGTCCGAGGCCGAGATCGACGGCATCGGCCTGCACGTGCTGTCCGGCGCGGACGAGCTCGGCCCCTACGTCGTGGTCGACCACGAAAGCGACTACGAGCAGATCGAGCTGCTCGTGTATTCGATGTTCGCCACCTTCTTCGCCGGCTTCGTCATCCTTGCGCTGTTCCTGGGCCGCTTCGTCGGCAGGCGCATCGTCACGCCCATCCGCGAACTCGCGGACGCCGTCGGGCATGGCGACTTCTCGTCGCCGCATACCGAGCGTGTCGACGAGCTGGGCGTGCTGGCGCGGGCGCTGGATGCGCACACCACCGAGCTGCGCGAATTCCTCGACCGCGAACGCTTCTTCACGGGCGACGTGAGCCACGAACTGCGCACGCCGCTCACGGTCATCATGGGCGCGGCGGAGATCCTGATCGAAGGCGCGCAAGGCCCGGCGGTGCGCGCGCCCGCCCAACGCATCTACCGCGCCGCCCAGGAAGCGACCGAGTGCGTGACGGTCCTGCTGCTGCTGGCGCGTGCGCCCGAGCTGGGCGCGTTCGCGCCGGTGTCGGTGAGCGAGATCGCGCGCCGCGAGACCGAGCGCTACCAGTCCATGGTGGCGGACAAGCCGGTGACCTTGCGCTGTGTCGGCAGCGCCGACGTGAGCGTGCGCGCGCCGGCCGAACTGTGCGCGTCGGCGATCGCCAACCTGGTGCGCAATGCCTGCCAGTACACCGAACAGGGCGAGGTGACGGTCGTGATCGAGCCCGGACGCGTCACGGTGGAAGATACCGGACGCGGCCTGCCGGATGCGGTGCGGCTGACGCTGGGCGAAGGCGCGATGGCGATCCCCTCCAGCGGTTCGGCCGGGACCGGACTCGGCCTGTCGCTGGTCCGGCGCATCTGCGAATACCTGGGCGCCTCGCTCGTCTACGCGAATCGCCAGGGTGGCGGCAGCCGCTTCAGCATCGTCTTTGCGGCCGAGTTCACGCAATCCTGACGTCGGCTTGACGGCCGCCTGACCCCGGCTTTTCTATCCTTCAGGCAATGCAGCCCGTGCGCTGCCTTGCCCCCGAAGGATGGAGAGGATGGAAAAGCTGTTCGCAAGAAGAATCGATGCGCCGGTGCTCGTGCTGGCCGTGGCGCTGTTGCTGGCCAGCGTCGGCAATATCAAGTTCTGGGCGGTCCTGAGCAGCGCCGCGGGCGGCTTCTCGCTGGACAGCCTGCCGCTGCTGGCCGGCTCGTTCCTGATCGTGGTGCTGTTCTTCAACGCCTGCCTGACGCTGGCCAGCTTCCGCCCCGTCGCCAAGCCCTTGCTGATCGCGCTGGTGCTGGCCGCATCGGCCGCCAGCTATTTCATCGCGACTTACGGCATCGTCATCGACAAGGCCATGATCCAGAACGTGTTCGAGACCGACACGCGCGAGGCCACGGAGCTGGTCAGCTGGCAGATGGCGGCCAGGATCGGCCTCCTGGGCGGGCTGCCCGCGTGGGCGATCTGGCGCGCCAGGATCGCGTTCCCGCGCGGCGCGCGCGGGTTGCTCGAACGCGCCGGCATCGCCGGCGGCTCGCTGATGCTGGCGCTGGTGCTGCTGGCGCTGCTGTACAAGAGCCTGGCGCCGGCGCTGCATGAACATCGCGAACTGCGCTTCCTGCTCACGCCGACCAACTTCATCCAGGCGACGCACGGCTACCTGCGCGCGCGCTGGGCGGCCCCCATCGTGGTCGCGCCGCTCGGACGCGACGCCGTCAAGGGCGCCGCGTGGAAGGGCGCGCAGCGCCGCACGCTGACCGTGATCGTGGTTGGCGAAACGGCGCGCGCGGCGAATTTCTCGCTCAACGGCTATGCGCGCGACACCAATCCGCTGCTGGCGCGCCAGGGCGGCCTGCTCAACTTCTCGCGCGTGCGTTCCTGCGGCACCGCCACCGCCGTCTCGGTGCCCTGCGTGTTTTCGGCCTTCGGCCGCGAGGACTACAGCCAGTCGAAGGCCGAGCGCCAGGAAGGCTTGCTCGACGTGCTCGCGCATGCCGGCTTCGACGTCGTCTGGCGCGACAATAACTCCGGCTGCAAGGGCGTGTGCGACCGCGTGCGCTACGAGGACCTGGCGCGGCCGAAGCCGGGCAGCCCTTGCGCGGACGCCGAATGCCACGACGAAGTCCTGCTCGACGGCTGGCCCGAACTGCTGCGCCGCGGCGGCAGGGACATGGTGGTGGTGCTGCACCAGAAGGGCAGTCATGGTCCGGCCTATGCCAGCCGCTATCCGCGCGCCTTCGGCCGCTTCGGTCCGGTATGCACCAGCAACCAGTTCGAGACCTGTTCGCGCGAATCGATCCGCGCCGCCTACGACAACACCATCCTGTACACCGACTACTTCCTGAGCACGACCATCGACCGCCTGCGCGCGCTGGCCCAGGACGAGGACGTCGACACCGCGATGCTGTACTTCTCGGACCATGGCGAATCGCTGGGCGAGAACAACGTCTACCTGCACGGCACGCCCTATCTGTTCGCGCCGCGCGAGCAGACCGAGGTGCCGATGATGCTGTGGATGTCGGACGGCTTCAGCGAGCGCTTCCGCATCGACCGGCGCTGCCTGGGCCAGCGCCGCGACCAGCCGCTGTCGCACGACAACGTGTTCCACTCGGTGCTGGGCATGCTCGACGTGAACACGGCGGTGCTCAATCCGCGGCTCGACATCTTCCATGCCTGCGTGCGGGGCGTGTGAGATGGGCGCCGCCACTTCTGCCGCGCTGCTGCCGGCGCGGGCCATCCGGCGCATGGCGGCGGCGCTGGCCGCCGCCGCGCCGGTCATCTTCTGGATCGGCCGCTGCACCGACCTCGACCTGGCGCTGGCCGATGCGGTGTTCGATGCCGCCAGCGGCGTCTTCCCCTGGCGCCATGCCTGGCTGGCCGAGACCTTCGGCCACGTGATCCTCAAATGGCTGCTGATGCTGCTCGCGCTGGGCTTCATCGGGCGCGCCCTGGCCGACCTGGCCTGGCCACGCGCCGCCATGAGCGGGCAGGCGCGCCTGCGGCTGCGCTTCGTCGCGCTGTCGGCGCTGCTGGTGCCGCTGGCGATCAGCATGCTGAAGCGGTTCAGCACCTCGCATTGTCCATGGGACTTGCTGCGCTATGGCGGCGACCAGCCCTATGTGCGCCTGTTCGAGGCCTTGCCCGCCGGCGCCGTCGCCGGACAATGCCTGCCGGCCGGGCATGCCTCGAGCGCCTTGTGGCTGCTGTCGATGGCGGTGTACTGGCTGCCGGCGCGCCCGCGCATGGCGGGCGCGGTGGCCGTCCTCGCGCTCGCGTTCGGCGCGGCGGTCGGCTATCTGCAGCAGCTGCGCGGGGCCCATTTCATGACCCACACCCTGTGGTCGATCTGGATCGCCTGCGCCATCGTCCTGTTCCTGGTCGCCGCCCCGCGGGCGCGGCCATCCAACCCCTTACCGGAAACCGTCCATGTCGCAACAGCAGATCAGTGAATTCAAGAGCAAGCAGGGCCTGGGACGGATACTGTCCGCGTCCCGCTATTCGGCCGAGGGCCTGAAGTTCGCATGGCGCTCGGAACATGCGTTTCGCCAGGAACTGATGGTGGCCCTGCCGGCCATGCTGGTGGCCGCGTTGCTGCCGCTGCCGGCCCTCGAGCGGCTGGCGCTGGTCGCGGTGCTGGTCATGGTGCTGGTCGTCGAGCTGCTCAATTCCGCCATCGAAGCGGTGGTCGACCGCATTTCACTCGAGCGCCATCCTCTGTCCAAGAGCGCCAAGGACCTGGGCAGCGCGGCCGTCGCGCTGGCCGTCATGCTCGCTGCCCTGACCTGGGGCGTGCTCGTGCTGCCGCTGCTGTTCGGCTAGCCGGGCGTGTGCTCCTCGGCCTTCGCGGGCCGCGGCGCCGGCTGGCGCCGCAGCCTGCGCCCGTGGCGCTTGAGCCAGTGCTCCAGGTCGTCGATATAGGTGTAGACGGCCGGCACCACCAGCAGGCTCAATAAGGTCGAGGTGATCAGGCCGCCGATCACCGCCACCGCCATCGGCGAGCGGAAGCTCGGGTCGCCCGAGAAGCCCAGGGCCAGGGGCAGCATGCCGGCGCCCATGGCGATGGTGGTCATCACGATCGGGCGGCTGCGCTTGTGGCAGGCGTCGACCAGGGCCTCGAAGCGCTCCATGCCGGCTTCGCGCGCCAGGATCGCGTAGTCGACCAGCAGGATCGAGTTCTTGGTCACGATCCCCATCAGCATGATCAGGCCGATCATGGTCGGCATCGACAGCGCATTGCTGGTCAACAGCAGGGCGACGAATGCGCCGCCGATCGACAGCGGCAGCGCCGCCAGGATCGTCACCGGCTGCATGAAGTCCGAGAACAGCAGCACCAGCACGCCATAGATGCACAGCACGCCGATCAGCATCGCCACCCCGAAGCTGTTGAACAGCGCCTGCATCTCTTGCGCGTCGCCCAGCTCGGCGATCGTCACCGACGACGGCAGCGACTGGAACACCGGCAGCGCGCGCGCCTCGGCATTGACTTCGCCCAGCGCGCGGCCCGACAGCTCGACGTCGAGCGTCACGTTGCGGCTGCGGTTCAGGCGGTCGATCTGGGCCGGGCCGCTTTCCATGGTGATGTCGGCGACGGTGGACAGCAGCACCGGGCCGTTCGCGCCGGGCACCGTCAGGCGACCGATGGCGTCGAGGTCGGCGCGCACCGCGTCCGGCAGCTTGACCCGGATCGGCACCTGGCGCTCGTCCAGGTTCATCTTGGCCAGCGACTGCTCGTAGTCGCCGGCGGTGGCCACGCGCACCGTCTCGCCGATCGACGCCGCCGTCACGCCCAGGTCGGCCGCGCGAGCGAAGTCGGGCCGCACGATGATCTCGGGGCGCACCAGCGAGGCGCTGGAACTGACGTTGCCGATGCCGCGCAGGGTGCGCAGCTCGCGCTCGGCCTGGCGTGCGGCGGCGGTGAGCGCCTGCGCGTCGTCGCTGCGCAGCACCAGCTGCATCTTGGTGCCGGCGTCCGGTATGCCGACCGTGAAGCGGGCGCCGGGGATGTCCACCAGCGTTTGCCGGATGTGGTTCTCGATCACGCCCAGCTTCACGTCGCGCTCGCTGCGATGCACGGTGGTGATGGTCAGCACCGCGCGCCGCGCCTCGGCCGCCGCGCCGGGCGAGAAGGCGTCGCCGCTGGAGCCGCCGCCGATCGAGCTGAACACGCTCTGCACACCGGCCACCTTCATGACTTGCTGGCGCACCTGCTCGGCCACCGCATGGGTCTGGGCCAGGGTGGCGCCCGGCGGCAGCTCGACGTTGACCTGGCTCTGCGAGCGGTCGGCCGGCGGCATGAAGCCGGTCGGCAGCAGCGGCACCAGGGCCAGCGAGCCGACGAAGAACAGGGCCGCGCCGAGCATGGTCAGGCCGCGCCGGCGCAGGCACCACCGCATGACGGCGAGATAGCGGCGCATCAGCGGGCCGTCCTGCGGCTCGTGGCCCGGCTTGCCGGCGTTCTTCGGCGCCTTGAGCAGGTAGGCGCACATCATCGGCGTGAGCAGCCGCGCCACCAGCAGCGACGCCAGGATGGCCAGCACCGCGGTCCAGCCGAACTGCTTGAAGAATTTGCCGGGGATGCCGCCCATGAAGGCGGTCGGCAGGAACACGGCGACCAGGGCGAAGGTGGTGGCGATCACCGCCATTCCGATCTCGTCGGCCGCTTCCAGCGCCGCCTGCATCGGCGTCTTGCCCATGTGGAGGTGGCGCGAGATGTTCTCGATCTCGACGATCGCATCGTCGACCAGCACGCCGACCACCAGCGCCAGCGACAGCAGCGTCACCATGTTCAGGGTGTAGCCGAACAGGTACTGGCCCAGGAAGGCCGGGATCACCGACAGCGGCAGGGCGGCGGCGGCGATCAGGGTCGCGCGCCAGTCGCGCAGGAACCACCACACCACCAGCACCGCCAGCAGCGCGCCTTCGTACAGCATGTGCATCGAGGCGTCGAAGTTTTCTTCGACCGAGTAGGAGTTGTCGATCACTTCCTTGATGACCAGCTTGGGATTTTCCTTGCCCAGCTGTTCCATGGCGGCGCGCGCCCCGGTGGCGACGTCGATCTCGCCGGCGCCGCGGGTGCGGAACACCTCGAAGGCGACCACCTTGCGGCCGTCCTGTTCGGCCAGCGCGCGCTGCTCCTCGACCGTGTCGGTCACGTTCGCCACCTGGTCCAGGCGCACGTGGCGGCCGTCCGGCAGCGGGATGTCCATCGCCGCCAGCTGCTGCGCGGTCTGCACGGTGGCCAGGGTGCGCACCGACTGCTCGACGCCGGCCACGTCGCCGCGCCCGCCCGGCGCCTCGCGCTGCACATTGCGCAGCTGGCGCGACACATCCAGCGCCGACACGCGCAGCGCCGCCATGCGTTGATCGTCGAGTTCGACCCGCACTTCGCGCGTCACGCCGCCCACGCGTTTTACCGCGCCCAGGCCGGGCACGCTCAGCAGGCGCTTGGAGACGTCGTTGTCGACGAACCAGCTCAGGTCCTGGTCGTCCAGGCCCGAGCCTTGGCTTGCTGCGACGGTGAAGGTCGAGACCACGCGGCCGGCGGTGGCGGTCTTGGTCACCGTCGGGTCGCGCATCTCGGCCGGCATGTCGGCGCGCACGCGCGAGACCGCGTCGCGCACGTCGTTGACGGCATCGGCCGGATCGCGTTCGAGGATGAACTCGACCGTGATGGTGGCCACGCCGTCCAGCACGCGGGTATAGATGTTCTTGATGCCTTGCAGGGTGGCGATCGAGTCTTCCATCTTGCGCGCGACTTCGGTCTCGAGCTGGGCCGGGGCGGCGCCGTCGAGGGTCGCGGTGACGGTCACGATCGGCAGCTCGATGTCCGGGAAGTCCTGCACCTTGCTGGCATTGAAGGCCAGCAGCCCCGCCACGGTGAGCAGGGCGAACAGCATGATCGCCGGGATCGGATTGCGGATCGAGAGGGCGGAGAAATTCATCGCGTCGTCCTCAGCGCGCGGCCGTGGCGCGGGTGGCCCCCGGCGCCGGCGGCGCCCGGAGCGCCGTACCGGCGATATTGCGCACCAGGTCGCCGTCGTTGAGGAAGCCGGCGCCCTGGACCACGATCGCCATGTCGGGGGTCAAGCCGCTGACCACCTCGACCCGCTCGCCCAGCCGGCGTCCCAGGTTCACCTTCACCTGGCTCACGCGGCTGTCGGCATTCAATCGGAACACGTAGCTGAAGCCGTCGCGCACGGCGACCGCCTGCTGCGGCACCGTCAGCGCGTTCGACGCGCCCAGCTCGAAGCGGCCGCTGGCGAACATGCCGGCCTTGAGCGGCATGTCGCTGGACAGGGACGGCGGCAGGTCGACGTAGACCAGGGCGATGCGGGTCTGGGGATCGACCGACGGCGCCACGGTGCGCACCTTGCCGGCGATCTCGGCCCCGCTGGCGGCGCGCACGACGGCGCGGCTGCCGGGCTTGATGCGGCCCAGGTCTTGCGCCACGACTTCGGCGCGCCATTCGAGGCGGCCCTGGCGGATCATGCGGAACAGTTCGGTGCCGACGCCCACCACGGCGCCGACGGTGGCGCTGCGCGCCGAGATCACGCCGCCGTCGGGGGCGACCACCTGCGTATACTTCAGGCGCAACTGCTGCTGGGTGAGGGTGGCCTGGGCCGATTTCACGCGCGCCGCGGCGGTCATTTCGCCGGTGACGTACTGGGTGACCTGCTGTGCGCTCAGCGCGCCGGAGCTTTCCAGCGCGCGGGCGCGGTCGGCGTTCGCCTTCGCTTCCTTCTGGTTGGCCTGGGCTTCGAGCAGCGCGGCGCGCGCGCCTTCGATCTCGGCGCGCACCGTCTCGTCGGCGAACACCGCCAGCACCTGCCCCTTCTTGACCACGTCGCCGACGTTCACCCGCACCTCGGCCAGGCGCAGGCCGTTCGATTCGCTGCCGATCACCGCCTCCTGCCAGGCGGCGATGCTGCCGTTGGCGGTGAGGTTGATCGGCAGGCTGGTGGTGGCGGGACGGGCCGTGGTGACGCTCAGGGCGGGGCGCGGCGGCGCTTTTGCATCCTCCGCTGTGGCGCGGTTGGCCGTGGCGAATGCGATAGTGGCGCACAGGGCGGCGGCGCCCAGGGCAATGACGAGCGTACGCGGAGCGCGAGTGTTTATCATGGTCTCTATGTCTTTTGGCTATAGCAAAGAAGTGTAGCAAAAGCGATACGGCAGGCAGGTGCGCACGCGCCGTGCCATGGCCGGTGCGCCTGCGTAGGCGGAGCGGTTCGTTGGCCCGAAAGGCGGCCGAAAAGGAGGGAGTATCGGGGAAAAGGAAATGGCGCACTGCCGCAAACGCCCAGGCCGCCGGCCCCGTTTAGAGGGCTTCCTCTATTGAAACAACTACAGTACTTCTACCGTATTGCACTGCACAATAAAAAAGACTATATTGGAACCGTCTCCTCCAGTTTTCTCCGAAAATTGGATTCCCGCCCGCCAACCACCAGGTTCGCGGGCGTTTTTTTTTGCTTATGGAAGAGATTCAGGCGTCTTCGCCTTGGAAGGCGTTGGCGCGCCAGGTCAGCACCAGCGTGTCGCGGTAGCCGTGTTCTCCCAGCGGCTGGATCGGCGTCGATTCGTGGATCACGGCGGCGTCGTCGAGCAGCAGCAGGGTCCAGGGCTCGAGCATCGTGAAGCGCTGGCCGGCCGGGCCATGGGCGTCGAACACGCGCGTTTCGCCGCCCTTGATGTCCTTGCGATTGATGAGGATCACGGCCACGAAGTTGACGCCGTCGCGATGCGCGCCTTCGGGCGTGGGGCGGCCGATGCCGTCGGCGGTGTCGATCCGGAACTGGTGCGCTTCGACGAACCAGCGCTGCTGGCCCGCGACCGTTGAACAGACCGCGCCCAGCGCGCGCAGCAGCCTGTCCCAGGCCGGATTGGCGACGGTGGCCGCTTCCATCGGCGCGAACAGGCGGTGCATGCCGCCGTGCAGCGCGTTGTACTCGACCGGTTGCCAGTGCGCGCGGTGCGGCGTCTGCGTCAACTGGCCGGCGTCGTCGATGAAGCAGGAATGGCGCCGGCGCCGGTAGCGGCCGCCGTCCTTGAGGTATTCGTCGAGCTCGAGCCGGTCCCAGCTCGGCACGAGCGAGTCCAGCTCGCCGATGCCGCAGCCGGCCAGCGCGGCGACGTCGGCAGGACGCAGGACGGCGTAACCGGTGCTGCGCAGGGCGTCCGTCAGCTGTGACGGCGCGAGATAAGGGAGTTGCGTTTGCAATGTAGTCATCCCGCTAGCGTAGCACTTTTCGTCTTTACGGGTGACCGCCCCCGCCGAACGATCGATGCGCTGGATCAGACAGCCGGCAGGCGTCGTCACCACTGTTTGACCAGGGTCAGGCGCAGCGAGCGCGGCTCGATCGGGTGGAAGTGCACGTCGGCCACCGGCGCGGCCTCGCCCTGCAGCTGCGACTCGTAGAAGTAGTCGATGGCCGAGGCGCGCCGGTTGGTGAGATTGAAGCCTTCCAGCTCCAGGCGCAGGTCGTTCGCCAGCCGGTAGCCGATGCGGCCATTGAGCGTCAGGCTCGAACGCGAGCGCACGCTGTCGTCCTCGATCAGCGGACGCGGGCCGAACCAGCGCAGGCGCAGGGAACCCGACCACGGGCCGCTCGGGTCGACCGTCACGCCCAGCTGGGCGACGCCTTCGATGGCGCCGGGAATGCGATTTCCTTCGAGGTTTTCGCCTCGCGAGCGGGCGCGCGCCCAGGCCGCGTCGAGGTCGATCGACAGCCACTTGAGCGGGCGGTAATAGTTCGAGAACTCGATGCCGTAGCGGCGGCTCGGATCGCCTGCTTCGGTATTGCCGGCGTCGCCGATATAGGTCAGCTCGGAATCGAAGTCGAGCCGGTACACGGCCAGCGAGGTCTGCATCTTCGGGATGGCCTCGGTGCGCACGCCGAACTCGAACCCGCGCGAACGCACCAGGCCGGGCGTCGGGTCGACCGCCTCCAGGGTCTTCGGGTCGACGGTCGCCACCGTGCCGCGCGCGTCGTTGCTGTGGAAGCCGTGGCCGTAGTTGGCGTACAGCTCGGTCGCGGCCCACGGGCCATAGACGATGTTCAGGGTCGGCGTGACCAGCGTGTCGTGCGCCTTGCCGGCGTTCTCGAGGCGGTCGCCGTCCACGCGGAAGCGGTAGTTGCTGGCCCGGACGCCCGCCACCGTGCGCAGCGCGTCGCTCCAGCGGGTCGCGTTCTCGATGAAGACGGCGCCGCTGGTCTCGACGATATGGTCTTCGCGCGTGGTCGCGATGCGCTGGCGCCGGCGCGTGTCGTACAGGCCGTTGAAGATATTGTCGTTCTGGAGCTGCGCGCCCACTGTCAGGTCGGACGACAGCTCCTCGGTGCGGTGCATGTGCCAGGTGTGGGTGGCGTCGATGCCGGTGGTGACGCGGCGGTCCGGCTGGGCGAACTGGTCGCCGTTCACCGGGTCGTTCAGGAAATAGGTGAAGTTCGAGAACAGCGCGAGCTGGTTGCGGATCGCGTAGGCGCTCACCTTGCTGGCCGAATCGGCGTCGGTCCGGCGCCAGACGCCCGACAGGCTGAAGCGCCGCGCCTCGCCGCCGTCGCTGTCGTCGACCAGGTCGTATCGCCCGATGCGGCCATCCTGCACCGCGCGCAGCGGGATCTGGTCGGTGGAGTTCCAATCGCCGCGATAGCCCATCGCGGTGACGCTCCAGCCGTTATTGGCGTAGCCCTGGCTGAACCGCAGCACGGCATTGAACTTGCGGTAGTCGTCCGGCCGCGTCCACGGGCCGTCGTTATGCATCGCTTCCAGCGCGTACAGCAGGCTGCCGCCCGCCACCGCGGGCGATCCGGCGATCATGGCGCGCCGGTAGCCGTCCTGGCCGACGGTGGCCGAGGCGACGTCCTTCACCAGCCGGTTGGCATAGGTGAGCGAGGCCACGCCGGCCGACGAGAAGTCGCCTTCGCGCGCCGAGTACGGGCCCTTGCGGTAGTCGAGGCGGCCGACCAGCTCCGGGATCAGGAAGTTCAGGTCGGTCCAGCCCTGGCCGTGGGCGTGGCTGCGCTGGTTGACCGGCATGCCGTCGACCCAGGTCGCGAGGTCGGTGCCGTGGTCGAGGTTGAAGCCGCGCAGGTAGAACTGGTTGGCCTTGCCTTCGCCGCTGTGCTGGCTGGCGATCAGTCCGGGCGTGACCTCGAGCAGCTCGCCCGGGCGATAGGCGATGCGGCCGGCCAGGTCCTTCGCGCCGGCACTGCCGGCGCCGGCCGAATCGGCGATCCCGAGCTGGGAGGCGCGGGCGCCTTCGACCAGCACGCGCTGGAGCTGGAAGTCGTCGGCATGGACGGCGGACGTGGCGGACAGCGCGGCCAGCGCGCAGGCGATAGGACGAAGAATCATGGCGTTCGGGAAGGTGTTTTTTACTGCGCCGGCTGCTCGAGCGCCTGGCGGGTGAAGGTGAGGGAACGGACTGCGCCGCCCGCGCCCAGGTTGACGGTGTTGACCTGCTCGGGCAGGAAGTCGTTCAGCACGCCCTGGCGGATCGTGGCCGCGCGGGTCAGCGGCGTGTTGTCGAGTTCCTGGTAGATGACGACGCTGTTGGCGTCGACCGTCATGCCGATCCATTTGGCCGGCAGGCGCTTGCCATCCGGGCCGGCGAGCCAGAAGTGGCGCTCGACGTACTGGCGCAGCACGTCCTGGTCTTCCGGGTCGGAGAGGTCGAACTGGCGCTGGTACAGGTTCAGCAGCAGGGCGTCGATGTCGTGCGCCGTATAGGTGTGGACGATCTCGGTGCTCCTGGTGCGCTCGTTGTACGAGATGTCGGTCATGCCGAAGTGGAAGCGGTGCGCGCTCGCCGCTGTGCTGACGCACAGCAGCAGGGCGAGGCACAGCGTCTTGAAACCGCGCACTGTCATTGCGCGCCCTTCAATGGCGTCTTCATGTCGCGCATCAGGTTGTTCGGGTCACGCTCGGTCTTGAACAGCTCCAGGCGCGACGGCGCGGTCTTGCGCGGCCAGCTGTTGTTGCTGGTGTCGATGTCGGCGGTTTCCCAGAACGGATCCTGGGTCAGGCCCACGATCGGTTCGTCGGTGACGAACAGCTTGGTGATTTGCTTCGGCGAATAGCGCCATACTTCGGCCGGAATGCGCTCGATGATCTTCTTGCCGCTCTTGAGTTCGATCTCGACGATCAGCGGCATCACCAGGCCGCCCTTGTTGGCAAAGTCGACCAGGGTCAGGTGCTTGCCTTCCTTGAGGAGCGCCTTTTCCCAGTCCTCCAGGCCGGCCATGGTTTCCTGGTATTTGTTGCGGTCCTTGTTGGTGACCGTGAACTCGTCGTGCTCGTTGTAGAAGTCCTTCAGCTCGGGATGGGCGTCGATGCGGCGCGCCATCCCCTTGTTGCGCTGGTCCATGACCGACACCGGTTCGCCGTTGGCGCGCTCGCGGCGCAATGCCTTCTCGACCTCGGGATCCTGGCTGCTGACGGTGTACTCGGTGATGCCGTCGACGCTGATGTCGACCGCGTCGGTGGTGTAGAACCAGCCGCGCCAGAACCAGTCGAGGTCCGTGCCGGACGCGTCTTCCATGGTGCGGAAGAAGTCGGCCGGGGTCGGGCGCTTGAACTTCCAGCGTTCGGCGTATTCCCTGAAGGCGAAGTCGAACAGTTCGCGGCCGAGGATGGTCTCGCGCAGGATATTGAAGGCCGTGGCCGGCTTGGCGTAGGCGTTGTTGCCGCGCTGGAGCGTCGACTCGGCATTGGTCATGATCGGCGCCTGGTTGGTGCTGCGCATGTACGAGACGATGTCGCGCGCCTCGCCGCGGCGCGACGGGTAGTTTTCTTCCCAGGCCTGCTCGGCCAGGAACTGCAGGAAGCTGTTCATGCCCTCGTCCATCCAGGTCCACTGGCGCTCGTCCGAATTGACGATCATCGGGAAGTAATTGTGGCCGACCTCGTGGATGATCACGCTGATCAGGCCATACTTGGCGGCCTTCGAATACGTCATTTCGCCGGTCTTGGCGTCCTTCACCGGACGGCGCCCGTTAAACGACAGCATCGGGTATTCCATGCCGCCCACCGGGCCGTTGACCGAGATCGCGACCGGATACGGGTAGTCGAACGAATACTTGTTGTACTGTTCGATGGTGTGGATCACGGCCGGCGTCGAATATTTTTCCCACAGCGGATTGGCCTCGGCCGGGTAGTAGGACATCGCCATCACGTCCTGCTTGCCGCTCTTGATGCCTTGCGCATCCCAGATGAACTTGCGGCTGGTGGCGAAGGCGAAGTCGCGCACGTTCTGCGCCTTGAAGCGCCAGGTCCGGGTGCCGGTGGCGCGGCCTTTTTCGTTCGCCTGGGCTTCCGGCTGGGTGATGATCATGACCGGCTTGTTCGCCGTGCGCGCCTGCTTGAGCCGCTCGCGCTGGACCGCGGTGAGCACGTCGCCCGGGTTCTGCAGTTCGCCGGTGGACGCCACCACGTGGTCGGCGGGGGCCGTGATCTGCACGTCGTAGTCGCCGAATTCGAGGGTGAACTCGCCGTCGCCCAGGTATTGCGCGTTCTGCCAGCCGGCCGCGTCGTAGTAGGCCGCCATGCGCGGGAACCACTGCGCGATTTCGAAGATGTCGTTGCCGTCGTCGAAGCGCTCGAAGCCCATGCGGCGGCCCAGCACGTTCATCTCGGGGATGTTGAAGCTCCAGGCCACGTCGAACGAGGTGCGCGCGCCGGGCTTCAAAGGCTGCGGCAGGTCGATCCGCATCATGGTCTTGTTGATCGTGTGACGCAGCGGCTTGCCGTCGCTGCCGGTCACGCTGGCGATGTGGATGCCGCCGTCGAACTTGCGCGCCTCGAGCGTGAAGCGCAGGGCGTCGAACTTGACGCCATCGTTGCCGCGCGGCTGCCAGGCGTCGCGCGACGGCAAGGTGGAAATATTGCGGTTATCCGAATCGTTGCGGAACATGTTCTGGTCCAGCTGCACCCACAGGTAGGACAGGGTATCCGGCGAATTGTTATGGTACGTCACGGTGCCCGAGCCGCTCAATGAACGCTTGTTCTCGTCGAGCGTCACGCGCAGCCGGTAGTCGGCGCGCTGCTGCCAGTACTTGTGGCCGGGCGCGCCGGCCGCGTTGCGGGTCTCGCCCGGCGTCGGCAGCAGTTCCTCCAGCTGGCGGAACTTGTCGTCGAAGACGGGGCCGGCGGCGCTGGCGGAGGCGGAAAGAACGAGGGCGGCGATGGTCGCCTGCAGGTGCTTGAGATTCATGTGGTGACAACAGAAAGTAAAACACCGGCAGGCGCCGGCGTAGGGTGGACGGCTAGGCCGTCCACGCGTTCTACAACAGGATCAGTACTCGGTCACTGACCGGAAGCCCCTTCCGTCTTGAGCTTCGTATTAAAGTCGCGCATCAGGTTGTTCGGATCGCGCTCGGTCTTGAACAGCTCCAGCCGCGACGGCGTGGCCTTGCGTGGCCAGCTGTTGTTGCTGACATCGACGTCGGCCGTCTCCCAGTACGGATCCTGGGTCAGCCCCACCATCGGTTCGTCCGTCACGAACAGCTTGGTGATCTTCGCCGGCGAATAACGCCACACCTCGGCCGGAATCCGTTCGATGGTCTTCTTGCCGCTCTTGAGTTCGATCTCGACCACCAGCGGCGTCACCAGCCCGCCCACGTTCGTGAAGTCCACCAGGTACAGGTGCTTGCCTTCCTTGAGCAGCGCCTTTTCCCAGTCCTCCAGGCCGGCCATCTTTTCCTGGTAGCGGTTGCGGTCCTTGTTGGTGACGGTGAAGTCGTCGTTCTCGTTGTAGAAGTCCTTCAGCTCCGGATGCGCATCGACGCGGCGCGCCATCCCCTCGTTGCGCTGCCTCGTGACCGAGACCGGTTCCTCCGCGCGGCGCGCACGCTGCAGGGCCTTCTCGACCTCCGGATCCTGGCTCGAGACCGTGTATTCGGTGATGCCGTCCACGCTCACGTCGACCGCGTCGGTGGTGTAGAACCAGCCGCGCCAGAACCAGTCGAGGTCGGTGCCGGACGCGTCTTCCATGGTGCGGAAGAAGTCGGCCGGGGTGGGGCGCTTGAATTTCCAGCGCTGGGCGTATTCCTTGAAGGCGAAGTCGAACAGTTCGCGGCCGAGCACCGTCTCGCGCAGCACGTTCAGCGCGGCGGCCGGCTTGGCATAGGTGTTGTTCCCGAACTGCAGCAGCGACTCCGAGTTGGTCATGATCGGCACCTGGTTACGGCTCTTCATGTAGTCGGTGATGCGGCGCGGCTCGCCGCGGCTGTCCGGCCAGTTCTCTTCCCAGGCCTGCTGCGCCAGGTATTGCACGAAGGTGTTCAGGCCTTCGTCCATCCAGGTCCACTGGCGCTCGTCCGAGTTGACGATCATCGGGAAGTAGTTGTGGCCCACCTCGTGGATGATCACGCCGATCAGGCCATACTTGGTGCGTTGCGAATAGGTGATCTCGCCGGTCTTCTTGTCCTTGCTTGGCCGCGGACCGTTGAACGAGATCATCGGGTATTCCATGCCGCCCACCGGGCCGTTGACCGAGATCGCGGTCGGATACGGGTAGTCGAAGGAATACTTGTTGTACTGCTCGATGGTGTGGATGATCGCCTGGGTCGAATATTTCTCCCACAGCGGATTGCCCTCTTTCGGGTAGTAGGACATCGCCAGCACGTCGACGTCGCCGCTCTTGACCCCTTGCGCGTCCCAGATGAACTTGCGGCTCGAGGCGAACGCGAAGTCGCGCACGTTCTTCGCCTTGAAGTGCCAGGTTTTCGTCGCGCCGTTGCTCACCGCGCTGCGCGCCTTCTCGGCCGCTTCGGCCTCGGCCTGGGTCACGATGATGACCGGCTTTTTTGCCGTGCGCGCCTGCTTGAGGCGCTCGCGCTGGGCGGCGGTCAGCACGTCGCCCGGGTTCTGCAGCTCGCCGGTCGACGCGACCACGTGGTCCGCCGGCACGGTGATGCGCACGTCGTAGTCGCCGAATTCGAGCGTGAACTCGCCCGAACCCAGGAACTGCTTGTGCTGCCAGCCGTAGACGTCGTAGTAGGCGGCCATGCGCGGGAACCACTGGGCGATCTCGAACAGGTCGTTGTTGTCGTCGAACTTCTCGTAGCCGGCGCGCCCGCCCAGCACCTTCTGCTCGTTGATGTTGTAGCGCCAGTCGACGCTGAAGGTCACGCGCGCGCCGGGCTTGAGCGGCTGCGGCAGGTCGATCCGTATCATCGTCTTGTTGATGGTGTGCGGCAGCGCGCGGCCGTTCGCATCCTTCACCGCCAGGATGTCGAAGCCGCCGGGGAAGGTGCGCTGCTCGAGCAGCGAACGCAGGCCGTCGAACTTCAGGCCCGTCTGCGGCGTGGCGCCGGTCCAGGCGTTGCGCGAGGGGAGGGTGGCGCTCTGGCGCGCGTCCGAACCCGGCTTGTAGATGTTCTGGTCCAGCTGCAGCCACAGATACTTGAGGGTATCCGGGGAATTGTTATGGTAGGTCACCGTGCCGGCGCCGGTGAGCGCGCGCTTGTTCTCGTCGAGCGTGGCGCGGATCGTGTAGTCGGCGCGCTGCTGCCAGTAGGCGTGGCCCGGGGCGCCGGAAGCGGTGCGGATCGCGCCAGGCGTTGGCAGGAGTTCGTCGAGCTGGCGGAACTTGTCGTCGAAGGGCGCGGCTGCGAACGCCGACGTGGCAAGGCATAGCGCTGCCACGCCGATAGGCAAACGAAACATGATTCCCCTGGATCTGTAGTTGATATTAGAAAAGAATTCTAATCCTGATATTAATCAACTGCTCAAGGGATTTGTAAAAATCCTGAAATATAAGTATTCCTACCGGCCGCCGACGCGCTTGTACGGGCGGGAGGAGGCTCCCAGCACCGACACGCCGCTGTCGGCGTCAAGGCGATGCAGCTCGATCGGACGCGACAGGATGAACAGCACCTTGTCGGATTCGGCATACAGCGGCTCCCATGGCGCGTCGCGGTTGGCGATCATCAGCCGGCCTTCGCGCTCGGCGATCTCGAAGCCGCCCAGCCCTTCGATCTGGTATTTGCCGACCAGGGCCTTCTTCTGCCCTGGCGCCAGTTCGACCGCCGGGCGCAGGCGGGTCTGGTTGAAGGACCACTTGTACTCGTGGGCGATGGCGCGCACCAGGCTGTCCGCCAGTGGTCCGCCATTGTCGCCGTTGGTCAGGATCACCGCGCCATCGCCACCTTCGGTCGATGCGACCATCAAGGCCTTGAAGCCCATATTGCTGCCGTTATGGCCGAAGCCCTTGCCCTTGTCCTGGATATGCAGGCCCAATGCGTAGTCGTTCATGACCGGGGTGAGCATGGTGCGCGTCATGCTTGGGGAGATCACGCCGTTGTCGCCGCCTGCCGCGCCGTTCTGGATCGCGATCGCGAATCTGGCCAGGTCTTGCGGCGTGGTCCAGAGTCCCGCTGCCGCCAGCTCAGGGTAGGTGTGGACGCCGCCCTGGTAGGGTTTGCCGTCTTTGTCGTGGGCGCGGGCGGCCTGTGCCTGCAAGGTCGCCGGCAGCGGCTGCGAGAAGCTGCTGTCGCTCATGCCCAGCGGCGCCAGGACCGATTCCCGCAGCAGCACGTCGAAGGGCTTGCCGCTGCGATCGATCATGGCCTGCTGAAGCACCGTATAACCGCCACCCGAATAACGAAATGCCGATCCGGGCGCCGCATCCACCCTGATCGCCTTGGTATTGGCGGCCCAGGCGCCATCCAGCACCTGCACCAGCGTCGGCGCCGGCTTGCCCGCGGCGTAGCCGGGGAATCCCGACACGCTCATGCCGCCCGTATGCGATAGCAGCTGGCGCACACTGGGTTTGCCTTTGCCCTCCGGCAGGCGCCATGAGGTGAGGGCGGTGTCGATGCCGGCGTCGAGATCGAGCTTGCCCTGTTCGACCATGCGCAGGGCGGCCATGGCGGCCACCGGCTTGCTCACCGAGGCGGCCTGGAACAGGGTCTGCGGCGTGACCGCCGGCCCGCCGATCCAGGCCACGCCATAGCCGCGGGCCCAGGCGACCTTGGCGTCCTTGATCACGGCCACGCTCACGCCCGGCACCTTCAGGCGCGTCATCGCGTCCTGCAGGCTTTCGGTCTTGACCGCTGCGTTCGCCAGTGCGACGGCCGGACGCAGGCCGGCTTCGATGCGGGCGATGGCGGCGTCATCGGCATGGGCGAAGGGGGTGGCGAACGTCGCCAGGCTGGCAATCAGGAGGGAACGCAGACGCGGTGCGGCAGGCTGCTTGACAAACATGGGCTCTCCATATGATGTGGACAAATGGTCAACAGTATGAAGATGCCGGACGGGGCGAACAAGCGACGGACGGATTTTATGCGGCCGGCATGCTGAAGGTGAAGGTGGTGCATTCGTGGTCGGACTGCACCGCAATGGCGCCGCCGTGGGCGCGGGCGATCTGGTCGACGATGTACAGGCCCAGTCCCAGGCCTTCGTCACCGGGGCGCGAAATAGCGCGCCAGTAAGGCTTGAAGAGCTGGGCGATGATGTCCGGACCGAGTTGCGGCCCCCTGTTATTTACCACGAGAATGAAGCCGGCGTCGTCAATGCCTGCTTCGACCGCAATTGGATGTGCTGGGTCGCCATGCACCAGCGCATTCTTGAGCAGATTGGACAGCAGCTGCGCCAGCCGCTGCGGATCGCAGCGCAAGTCGATGCCGCGCGCGATGCTGCTGGTGATCGCGCGATCGGGATATACGCCGCGCAGTTCGTCGACCACCTGATCGAGCACCAGGTCTACGTCGTTGTGCCGGGATAGATCGAGGGCCAGCCCGGACCCCATGCGCCCGCGCGTGAAATCGACAACGTTGTCGACCAGCCCGGTCATGCGCAGTGCACTGCTTCGCATCCGTTCCACCACCTTCCTGGTGACCGGATCGTCGTGGCGGCGCGCCAACAGTTCGGCGCCGCCCAGAATCGCACCCAGCGGTGTGCGTAGGTCGTGGCCCAGCACCGCGATGAACTGTTCGCGCAGCTCCGCCGTTTCGCGCTCGGACAGCAGGGCCGAGCGGGTCGCGTTCAATGAGCGTTCGGTCTCGAGCTGGTGCGAAATGAGTTCGGCAAACAGCGTCAGGGCCGGCACGATGGCGCCTTCGCTCAGCTTCCTCGGTTCTGGATCGAGGCCGCACAAGGTGCCGAAATAGAACCCGTCAGGACGAAAGATCGGAATCGAAAAATAGCTCTGGAAGCCGTAGATGCGCGGGGTGCGGTGGTCACGGTAGCAGTCGCTGTCGCGGACGCAGTCGATGACGATGGTCGCCCTGGTCTCGCGCACTTCTTCGCACAGCGTGGTGGTGACGTCAAGCTGGGCGCCGGGGACGAGGCCGAATCCCAGCTGGTCGTACACAGCGCAAGTGGTCCAGCTGGTCGCGGTGACGTGGGCGATGCAGACAAAGCGCAGGCCGGTGAGGGCAGCGACGGTTTCCAGCATGCGCGGCACGGCAGCGATGGACTGGATTTCCCTCACATGGCTGGAAAGCGAATCCGGCATGGTGCAAAAGACGGAATGAAAATCCCATCATAGCATGCAGGTCGCGGCCTGGAAGCGTTGCTTCAGGCCAGCCAGCACCCGTCCTGGTACACCCTTTCCTCGCCCAGCCAGACCGCATCGGTCACCGCGAACACGTCGATGTGGTAGCGCGCATCCTTGCGCTTGAAGCCGGGCTTCGGATACACGCCATGCTTGGCACCGAGCGACAGGTGGATGCCGCACATGCGCTCGTAGGTGCCGATGTCGTCCACCCGCAGCTCGCGCGTGAAGGCGCGGTTCAGGCCGAAGCCCAGCTCGCGCACCCAGACTTCGCCTTCGTCCGCGCGAATATTGTCCAGCACCTGCTGGAATTCCGGCGTCGCGTTCTCGGTGGCGACCACGCGGCCGGCCTCGATCACCAGGGTCACCGGCACGTCCGGGCGGTTCGAGCGGTAGCTGGTGTCGCCGAACACGTGGATCTGCACCCGGCCGTGCACCGCTTCCAGGTCGAGCGCTTCGGTGAACACCTCGCCGATCGGGAACTGGCCGCCGACGTTCTTCATGTCGCTGTAGTCGCCGATGTTCAATTTGGCCGGCTCGAACGGCGAGGCGAAGGTGAGCGTCTCGCCGCCGCCGACCACGCGGCCGTGCGGCGCGCGGTCGATGCGTTCCTTGAGCGCGCGGCCGGTGCCGCGGAAGTACGCCGGATCATAGGCCAGGGCGTCGATGTAGTGCTCGCCCTGGATGCCCGGCATGCGCGACAGGTGCACGTGCTCGATCACCTTCAGGTCGAGCTTGAACAGCTCGACCCGCATGCGAAAGCCGTCGAGACGGAAGTTCGACGATTGCAGCAGCACCACCAGCTCACCCGTCGCCATCGTGCGAAACGCCGCCAGCACCGCTTCCGGCGTCACGCCGTCGAAGTCGATGAAGGTCGCCTGCGGCAGGTTGCGCCGGTAGCCTTCGAGCAGGGCGCGAGAAAGTCCGGTGCGGGTGTCGTACACCACCAGCGCGCGCTCCCCCGGACCGTGTTCGAGCGCGATCGTCAGCACGTCATGCAGATGTTTAGTGGCGGCATCGATGGCGTGCGAAGGGAGGTCGGCGTGGGGATCTGCGGCGGTCATGGCGGAATCGGGAGGGCAACAAAAGGTGGAATGGCAGGCGGCCATTATACGTAGGTATGCCGAAAGTTCCCCGCCTGGGCACGCGATGAGTTCGATTATTGATGCGTCCGGGATCGCGCGACGCTACCTCGTGAACGGCGCGCCGCGCGACAGTTCGCGGAGCTATCATTTGAGCAATAGCAAAGACTGAGAGCCCAATCCGTTTCAACAAATTATTTGGCAGAGCGAAAGGTAGCAATGGCGTACAGATGGGAAACGCCTGCCAGCATCTGGCAGGAAGACGAGGCAAGCGGCGAGTTCGCCCTGCTCGCCAGCGCGGGCCTGGGCCCGGTCGACTGGCAGGGCCGCGCGCGCCGGCGCCTGCCCGACGTCGCCCACGTGCTCGGCGCCTCGCTGCCCCTCGATTGTCGCTGTTCTCCGATCTATCCCGAAGGATTCGCCTATTGTCCGCGCTGCGGGCGTCCGCTGTTGCGCCTGGGTGGCGCGCCGGCGCGTGTGCGCGGATGGTGGGGCCCGGGCGGCGACGACGTGCTGCCGCGCCACGTGCCGCACGGCTTGCCGGTCACGTCACTGCCGCTTGGCGACAGCCTCGAAGAACGGCCGGCCGCACCGACGCCCGGTCGCTTTGACCTGACCATGCCGGCGCCGCCCAACGCCTGTTCGGTGTTCGCCGCCGCAGGCTTCGGCTTTCCCGGCGAGCGCCTGCTGGCGCTGGCCCACACCCGTGGGGTGCTGCAGTACTGGGATCCGCTGGGCGGAAGCTGGCATGTGCTCACGCCCGAAGCGGGCGCCGCCAGCCTGGTGTTCACCGCCTCCAGCCACGCCTGGATCCCGGCGCTGGACCCGCGCCGCGGCGAGGCCGGCGTGGTCCCCGGCCTGGACGGCCTGCAGCGGCTCTGGATCGACCCGGTCAGCGAAACCTACCGCACCGAGAGCATGCTGGCCGCGCCCATCGTGGCCGCGCCCGGCCTCATGCGACGCCACCTGGCCTGCCTCGCGGGCGGCATCGATGGCGTGCGCCTGTGGAGTATGCGCCTCGACATCGATGAAGCGCAGGAGTATGCATGTCCCGATGCGCCGGCGGGCGGCTGGAGCCGTCCGCTCGGCTACGACGGCCGCCTGTTCTGGCTCCACGCCCAGGGCCAGCTCACCTGGCGCCCGGGCGAGGCGCCGCAATTTTCTCCATGGCCGCTGCACTGGCAACCGCGCCTGGACTTTGGCGGGCCGACCCAGAGCCGCGACGGCCGCCTGTGGCAGATCGGGCACGATGGGCAGGGTTATTCCTACCTCGAACTCGGCGCCGGCCCCGATCACCTGCCGGCGCGCATGGCGATCGACGGCGCGCGCCTGGGCTTCGCCAACTTCCTGTTCCGGCGCGGGCATCCGGTGCTGGACGAGCCGTGGTCGAACGAGCACGTCGAAGACCCGCACCACGACGACACGCTGGTGCTGCCGCTGCTGCGCAGCTTCAACAACAACCGCAGCCAGCCGAGCGGCCTGGTGCTGCGCTTTCACAAGGCGAACTTCCGCGCCGAAGAAGCGTTGGGGACCGGAGCAGACGTGAGCACGCCTGCGCGCGTCATTCCACGCACCACGGTGGAGTGGATCGGGCGCCGCAACGTGATCCTGGACGAGATCGCGCGCCTGGCCCGTCCGCTCGAGTGCGTGCCGGTGGTGGCGGGCGGCTGCCTGTGGCTGCACCATCCCGACTGGAACCAGATGCGCGGCTGGCGCCTGGACGAGCCGTTGTGATCACGACGATGATGAAGATGATCGCACGTCCACTGGCGGCGGCCCTGCTGGCCGGCGCGCCGCTGTGCGCCGCAGCTGCGTCGCCTTCCGTGCCGCACGTCTTCCTGGTGCAAAACTCCGGCTGGATGGAGCCGTTCTACAGCGATCCCAGGTCGCCCTTCAAGCCGCTGGTGGCGGCGCTGGCGGGCAGCGTGGTCCAGCCGGGAGATGCGCTGGTGCTGGCGAGCTTCAATCAGGCCCGCGAGGGGGCGCCGTCGCCGCGCGCGCTGCTGTCGTTCAAGGCAGGCGAGGAACCGGTCCGCGCGCGCGTGGCGCAGGCCATCGCCAGCCTGGACACGGCGCGCAAGCCCGGCGGCGCTGCGCTGGCCGACACCGACCTGGGCGAAGCGGTGCGCGCCGCGACCGGGCAGGTGCTCCAGGGCCGGCCCGGCATCGTCTGGCTGGTGACGAACAACCGCAACAGCCCCGACAACGACCAGGCCACGGCCGCGCGCAACCGCGAATTCTATGCGCTGATCCACGGCGGCGACGCGATCACGAAGGCATTGGCCTTCCCGCTGCGCATGCCGGTCCAGGGCAAGCACTACAGCGCAAACGGACTGATGGTGTACGCCTTCGCGGTCGGGCCGCAAGGCGCGGCGGCGCTCGATGCGCTGCTGGCCTCCGGACGCATCGCCCGGGTGATCACCGAGCCGCCGGCGCGCCTCAAGCCGCTCGACCGCGACACGGTGCGGCTCGCGCCGCGCCGCGTGGTCAATGCGCCCGGCGTCACGTTCGCCGCGGATGCGGGCGGCGTGCTGCGCGCCGACGTCGCTTCCGATGCGCGCACGCCGCAGGCGCGCATCGAGTGGAACCTGGAAAACACGATGTATCCGTACACGATCGGATCCGCCACCCTGAGCGCGCGCTCCCTGCTTGCCGGCGAGAGCCATCCGATCGTGCTCGATACCCAGCGCGTGCGCGCGCTGGCGCCCGGACAGCCGGCGCCGCTGGGTTCGAGAATGCCGCTGCCGGTGGCGCAGATGCCCGACAAATGGTCGCTGGCCGCGCTCAAGTCCGCGGGCTCGGCCTACGTGCTGCCGGGCCGGATCGAATTGCACCTGGCCGACCAGAAGCTGGCGCTGTCGCAGGCCTTCCGCCAGCGCATGGCGGCGCTGTTCCCGGGCGACCCGCTGCCGGATATCTTCATCCCGCCGGCGCGGGTGCAGGCGTCGACGGCGGTGCTGCCGGTGGAGGTGCGCGTCCACTATGGCATGGGACCGCTGCTGGCGCTCGTGGGTGGCCTGTTGGCGCTGCTGGCGCTGCTCGCCGCCGGCGCCTGGGCCTGGACCAGGCCGCGCACGGCCCAGGTGCTGGTGGATGAAGAAGCGCGCACCTTGCGCGGCCGCCCCGGCACCACCCAGCCTGTTCATGACCGCCATGGCGAGCAGGTCGCGCAACTGAAGACAACGCTGTTCGGCCATCGGCTGCTCGATGTGCGCGAAGGCGCGCACGTGCGGCTCGGCCGCCCATAACAAGGAAGGAAAAAGACCATGCAGGCAGCCCAGCCACCGACAGATGCTCCATCGCCCGCCGATCCCGGCTTCAAGCTGCCGGAGGAATCGGCTTCGCCGCAGGACGCAGTTCAGCAGACCATGCCTCAGACCCTGCCAGATACCGCCACCCGTCCGGTCGAGGTGATGCCGGTCGACCCGCACACTCTGCCGGTCGCCGATACTTCCGACCGCGACCTGGCGATCGGCGGCATCGTGTTCCTGATCCTGCTCAGCGTCTACTTCTTCGTGCGCGGCGCCTATGTCCACCATCTGGTGCGCAAACGGGTGGCGCCTTCCTCGGCCGGCAACGCCGGCTGGCTGCTGTTCGTCGGCCTCGGCTTCCTGTCGGCGGCGGCGGTGCTGGCCATCATCAACGCCAGCCGCTTCCTGACCTTCGCCGTCACCGGCCCGCTGGTGGCGGTGGGCCTGGTGGCGCTGGTCGCGTCACTGTTCATCGGCCGTCGTTAACAAAGGGAGTTTCCACACCATGGCAGAATTCCCGAACCCGTCGAGCATCAACAGCCGCCCGGCCGAACTGAAGGTCGACCTGCGGCCGACCCTGTTCATCGGCGCCGGCGGCACCGGCATGGAAGTCATGATGCGTATCCGGCGCCGCATCCTGGCGGCGGTCTGGAACCGGCGCCATCCGACCCGGGTCGAATCGATCGCCGACTTCCCGGTGGCGCGCTTCCTGCACTTCGACCTGGACAGCAATGCCGTGATCGACGAGGGCAAGTCGCAGCGCACCGATCCCTGGTACGAACTGGTGCGCCTCTCCGACGAGGAACGCCTGGTCGAGCCGCTCGACCTGCCGCAATACCACGAGTCCGACGACAGCCTGGCGCGCTTTCCGCTGATCGAGAGCTGGATGCCGCTGCGGCCCAAGAAGCTGCGCTCGCTCGGCATCGATCCGTCGAAGGGCGCGGGCCAGATCCGCGCGCTGGCGCGGCTCTACCTGTTCGACAAGTATCCGAAGCTGCGCGGCCGCATCAAGGGCGCGCTGAACTACCTGAGCAGCAATGCCGGCATCGAGCGCAAGGAGAATTACCAGCGCCTCGGGCTGCAGGTCGACACCTCGAAATTCAGGATCGTGGTCGTCGCCTCCGCCGCCGGCGGCACTGGCGCCGGCAGCGTGCTCGACCTGGGCTGGCTGTCGAAGGCGATCGCGCGCCAGGAAGTGTCCGACAGCCAGGTCGACCTGGTGCTGCTGATGCCGTCCGGTTTCGCCAAGGCCAACAAGGAGCGCACCGAAGCGAATGCCTACGCCACCCTGATGGAACTCGAGACGGCGATGCGCGACATGAACGCCAATATCACGTGGCTGGACCCGGATAGCATCGCCGGCCGCGGCGCGCCCTACGACGACGTGTATTTCGTCGACACCGCCAACCTGGCCAATAAGGCCACGCTCGACGTCAAGGACGTCTACCAGATGGTGGCCGACACGCTGTTCGAAGACTTCGCCTCGGCGGACTTCGCCAACCGCAAGCGCTCGGTGGCGGTCAACCAGCAGCAGCACAAGCTGGGTCCGTACAACCCGCGCGTGCCCGAGGCGCGCTTCGGCGACATGCGGCTGTCGTACTCGAAGGCGTATTCCAGCTTCGGCCAGTCGGTGCTCGACACCCAGCAAAGCCTGCACGAAGACATCCGCGCCTATGAACTGGCGGCGCTGATGGTGAAGGCCTTCTTCGGCCTGGCCGGCAGCGATGGCGTAAGTGGGAACAATGCGGGGAACAATGCGGGGAACAATGCGGCGCGGCGCGCCGGCGACGCCGAGCGCGACGCCTTCATGCGCGAGCAGATGGAAATGGCCGAGCGGCCGTTCGACGAGTTCCCCGACCTGCGCAAGGGTTCGGTGGACGTCACGCCGTTCACCGAGTACGCGCTGACGACCGCGCTGCTGCAGGACCGCGACGGCCGCTCGCTGCTCGAGCGCGTGGAAAGCCGGGTCCAGCTCGAGATGGACCGCATCATGGCGTCCTACGACGTCAAGCTGTGGCGCGAAAAAGTGTCAGAACTGCTGCCGCAGCTCGAACGCGACGCGATCCGCGAGGCCGGCGCCACCGCCGAGACCAGCGAAGACCGCATCAAGCGCCATACCGGCGAACTGACGAACCGCGTGAAGGGCAGGGTGCGCGAGCGCCTGTACGCCCTGCTCGACGACCGCCGCCAGGGCGGGCTGGAATTCGTGCTGTCGTTGCTGGAGCAGGTCAAGGCGCGCCTGGCGCAGCGCGACCTGGCGCATGCCGAGCGCAATGGCCGCCGCTACCGCGACATCCGCGACGCGCTGCGCACGCGCCAGGTCGAGGAATCGCTGAACAACCTGGGCCAGGCCGCCGTTCGCCTGTTCGGCAAGGAGCCGCAGGCGCGCGAAGTGATGGGCCACCTCAAGCGCGACCTGGCCGATTACCTGCGCTTCCACCTGCTCGCGGTGGCGGCCGGCCAGGCGATCGAAGTGATGCGCTCGCTATCCGGCTGGCTGGGCGATCCGCAATCCACCGATGAACACGGCCATGCGCAGTGGAGCGGCATCGCCGGCGAATTCCAGGAAGGCCGGCGCGCCGTGCAGGCGATGCTCGGGGCGGTGGACCAGCGCATCATGCAACTGCGCGCCGACGCGCGCCAGGAACATGCGACCACGATCAAGCTCGGCGTCGAGACGACGCCGGCGCCGGTGAGACTTACCGGCGACACCAGCATCTGGAGCGAGGAAGTGCTGCTCGAATTCGGCGGTTCGGCGCGCCTGTTTCCGCAGCTGGGCGACGAACGCCTGCGCGCCGAGCTGCTGCTCAAGCTGTTCCGCCGTGCGCAGTTGCAGCTGTCCAGCCAGGGGCTGGATCAGCAGGAGAGCGCCGATCCGCTGCTCGAACGTTTATCGACCCTGTCGCCGCAGGAGCGCCAGCGCATTTTCGCCGAGTGGATCCGCAGCGCGATGCCGTGGGTGAATGCGCGCTTCTCGGCCGAGTTCACGCCGAACGCCGACCAGTTCAAGTGCTTCATCGGCGTGGGCGATCCCGTGTCGTGGCGGCGCATGGAGGCCGAGATCCGCGCCGCCGTGCCGACCGGTTACTTCCATGGCGAGCTGGTGTCGATCGTCAACACCGGAGTGAGCGGCAGGGCGGTGTGCTATATCGAGCTGTCCGGCTATCCGATGACGGTGCTGCGCGGCCTGCCGACCTGGCGCGCCTCGTACCAGATCGAGAACCCGAAGATCCCGACCCACCTGCATTTCGACGCCACGCGTTTTCGCCATCCGATCTCGCCGTCGATGGACGAGCTGGGACGGCTGGCCGACGATTACGAGTGGTATTTGCAGGCGATCGCGCTCGGCGTCATCCGGCGCAAAGCGGAGCTGGGCGACCGCGAGGCCGCTTTCCAGCCGCGTGGCCAGTACCTGTTCGAGGTCGAAGCGGGGTCCGGCGAATGGCTCCAGGTCGGCAACGAGTTCGCGATCCGCTCCAACGGCCTGCCGCCTTATTATCGCGAGGGGATCATCGCGGCCGTCCAGGCGCGCCTGGCGCATCTCGGCCCGCAGCGGCTGATGCTGCTGGCGGCGCTGATGCGCTATTACCAGCTGCGCGTATACGAACCGCGCCTCGAAGTCGACGAGACTGGCGCCCAGCTGCCATCGCCCTCGCTGCCGAACATCACCGCGCGCCGCCTGTACGACAGCTGGATCCGGCGCGCGCAGGCGCTGGACCCGGCCCTGGGGCCGGCGCGCATCGAGGCCTTGCTGGGCCAGGTCGAGCGCTGGACCGAGGCCGTTCCCGGCTCGAGCCAGGACGCCTACGGCTGGGAAGTCGAGCGCGCGGTCGACAAGCGCGTGATCCTGCCCGCGCTGCTGGCGGACGAGGAAGCGGCGGCGCAGGCGCTGGCGCCGCGTCCGGTCGCGCCGCCACCGCTGCCGACCGCGACGCCACGCTTCAAGCTGTTCATCGGCGGCGCCCAGCGCGGGCCGTTCACGGTCGACGAGGTCGCGCAGCAGGCCGCGCGCGGCGAGATCGACCACGCCACCCGCGCCTGGGACATGCGCTGGCATCCGAAGATCGGCAAGTGGAGCACGGTGGGTGAGCTGCCCGAGTTGGCAACTGCGCTAGGCCGCACGCCCGATGACGGGATACCCGATCCCGACGACGGCGTGCCGGATCCGGACTAGGAACAGGCATGGAGCAAGCACTGTCCACCTTTCGCTGCGTGAACGTCGGCTGCGGACGCGCCTTTCCGCGCCGGGTCGCATTCTGTCCCTGGTGCGGCACGGCGCAGCAGGCGGCCGCCGCGCCGATCGCGCCGCCGGCGCCCAGCCTGGCGAAACGGCCGGAGCCGGCCGCCGCTCCCCCGCCAGCCCCGGTTGCGGCGGCTCCGCGACCAGCGCCGCCAGCGCCGCCAGCACCGCCAGCACCGCCAGCACCGCCAGTGCCGCCGGCACCGCCCAGATCGCCCCCACCACCGGCAGCGCCGCCCATCCGCCCGAGTGCGGCGCCCCGTCCGGCCGCTCCAGCGCGCAAGCCGATCCGCCTGCGCTGGTGGCTGATCGCGCTCGGCCTGCTATGGCTGGCCTGGATGCTGACCAAGCCGACGGCGGCGCGCATCGAGCGCCGCATGACATCGGCGATCGCATTGGCGAAGGAATGCAAGCCGAAGGAGGCGCAGGACGAACTGATCGCGCTGCGCAAGACGCGCGCGAGCCAAGCGCAGCTGCGCAAGGTGCAGGATGCGCTCAATGCCGCAGCCGCCGCCTGCACGCGCGAAGAGCGGCGCCGGCGCAGCCATCCGCTGGCCGATCCGAAGCGCGGCGGATGAAGCTGTAAGCACATCCACGCCGGATGGCCCGGTGTATCATGCAAGGCGTCGAGAAAACCGCAAGGAGCAGGGAATGAAGGCAAGCATGACAAGGGCGCTGCTGGTGCCGGTGATGCTCATGGCGCTGGCCGGCTGCAGCCGCGACGAGGACGGCGCCGGGCCGGCGGAACGCATCGGCAAGGCGCTGGACGATGCCAGCGCCAAGGTCACCGATTCGGTGCAGGACGAATTGGCCAGGGTCGACGACGCGGTCGACGAGGCGCGCGACAAGGTCAGGGACGCGACCGAGGAAGCCAGCCGCGGCTTGGACCGCGCGACCGAGGAAGTCGGCAAGTCGGTGGAACGCGCCGGCGAGAAGATCCAGGAACAGGCGGACGAGATCAGGGAAGACGATTAAATAAACGTCATCTCCGCCAGCGTGCCGTGCGCGGGGTCGGACGAGATCGCCAAGGTCCAGCCGAAGCGCTCGCACACCCGGCGCGTCAGGAACAGCCCCAGGCCCTGGCCGCCACCCTGCTTGGCCGAGGTGCGCAGCGCTTGCGTGTAGCGCCGCGCGGCGGCCACCGTGTCGAAACCTGCGCCGCTGTCCTGGATACTCAGGCGCCCCTCGACCAGGTTGATGCGGATGGCGCCCTGGTAGCTGTTCTCGGCCGCGTTGCGCAGCAGGTTGCCCACCACGATGCGCGCGATCGCTTCCGGGCTGTTCACCGTCAGGGGTTCCAGGGCTTCGACGACGAAGTGCGCGTCCTTGCCGTCCAGTAGATGCCGGTGGTCGTCGATCAGCGCCAGCAGCAGCGCATCGAGCCGCGTGGTCTCCAGCGGCGCCTTGCCGTCCTCGCGCGACAGGAACAGCAGCGCCGCCATGATCTCGGTGAGGTTCTCGGCGGTCGATTCGATGCGCGCCAGCGGGGCGCCGGCGGCCGGCGGCAGGTCATGCAGCTTGAGCACGTCCACGGCGCCGGCGATGACGGCGATCGGCGTGCGGAATTCGTGGCTGGCCTGGTCGAGCAGGCTGCGTTCGCGCTCGATGAAGCGCTCGACCCGTTCCAGGTGGCCGTTCACGATGACGGCGATGTCGTGCAGTTCGCTCAGGGCGAAGTCGGTCGCCAGGCGCTGCGACGGCTGCTCGGGATCGAGTTCTTCCATCCGCTGGGCCAGCACGCCGATCGGCCGCCGCAGGCTGCGGTAGACCCAGGCGATCGAACCGGCGATCATCGCGGCGCTCAGCACCGCGATCAGCACGCTGACCAGGGCCATATTGTTCTGGTAGTTTTCCAGGTCGGTGATGTCGACCGCCATCACGATGCGTTCGCCGTCGCCGACCGGCGTCACCAGCACCGCATGGCTGAGATCCGACTCGTAGCTGTCCATCCGCTCTTCGTCGTAGTAGCCGGGCCGCAGCGCGGCGAAATAGGGCGGCATGTCGGCCGGAATCGGCCCGGCGCCCAGGCGCCAGCCGCGGACCAGGCCCGTCGGCGGCTGTTCCTCGCCGGGCGCCGGCTTGCCGCCCGCGCGCATCCGGGCGGTGCTCGATTCCAGCAGTTCCTCCCACAAGGGATGCACGATCAGGTGCTGGCTCAGGTTGCCCTGGACGGTCAGGCCCAGGGCCATGGTCAGGAAGAACAGGACGAAGATGGCGCTGATCTTGCGCTGCAGGCTCGACATGCCGCGGATGCGCCTATTCATCCGATAGCCCCAGCCGGTAGCCGCTGCCCGCGATCGTCTTGAGCAGCTTGCGCGGAGATTCGCCGTCGACCGCCTTGCGCAGCATGTGCATGTGCGAGCGCAGGACGTCGGTGTCGGGCACGTCGTCCTTCCAGATCAGGGTTTCGAGTTCCTCGCGCCGCACCAGCGCGGGCGAGCGGCGCATCAGCAGTTCGAGCAGCTGGCGCCGCACCGGCGTCATCGCCACCACCTTGCCTGCGCGGCTCACCTCGAGCGTGCCGAGATCGAAGCGCAGGTCGGCCACTTCGAGCACCTGCGATTCGGCCACGGCGCCGCGCGTGCGCTGCACCAGCACGCGCAGGCGGATTTCCAGCTCGGCCAGCGCCACCGGCTTGACCACGTAGTCGTCGGCCCCGGTCAGGAAGCCGTGCAGCTTGTGCTCGAGCTGGTCCTTCGCGGTGAGGACGATCACCGGTATCCGCGACTTCATTTCCTGGCGCAGCCGCCCCAGCATGGTCATGCCGTCCATGCGCGGCATCATCCAGTCGAGGACGATGGCGTCGTAGCGGTTGATGGCCAGCAGCCCCAGGCCCGATTCGCCGTCCGGCGCGGCGTCGGAATGGTGTCCGCAGGCTTCCAGGTAGTCGTAGATGTTCGCCGCCAGGCCGGCGTTGTCTTCGATGATGAGTATGCTCAGGGGCTGCTTGATCATGGGGCGCAACGAGGTCGGTTGAAATGGCCGGAGCAGTATCGCACCAAACCTTAGAAGCCGCGGCTGAAGCCGATGAAGGCCGACACCGAGCCGTCCTTGTCCTTCTCCACCAGCGGGCTGTCCGACAGCTTCGTCGGCAGCTTGCGGTAGCCGACATTGCCGATGAAGACCCAGTTGCCGGCGAACGGGCGCACCACGTCGACGCCGATGCGGGCCACCGCCGCGCTGCCCGGCTGGTAGCTGGCCACGCCGCGCGCGACTTCCCCGGGCAGCGTGCCGTAGTAGTAATTGGCCAGCTTCTTCGACAGGTGCGACACGCCGACGTTCGGCGTGATCCGCATGGCGCCCCACTGGAACGGATAGCCATAGCTCAGGTTGACTTCAATCCCCTTGCTGGCGCTGGTGACATCGCCCTTGACGCCCAAGTCGAGCTGGCCCAGCGCGCCGCGCCAGCTGGCGGCCAGGCCCAGGTCGAAGGCGTCGTCGCGGTCTTCCAGCAAGGCGCGGTCGATGCCGCGCTCGGCCAGCTCGAGCACGCCGAAATCGTCCCTGTCGATGCCGTCGAAGCGGGCCGACAAGGTCGCGTCGAGGGCGAAGCCGCCGCGCTTGACGAGGTGGGCGCCTCCTTGAATGCCGCGCCAGTAGAAGCGCTCGCCCTCGTAGGACACGAGCGGGAAAGGCGTGACGCGCGTGCCTTCGCCGGCATACACCGAGTCCGAGACGGCGGCGCCGACGCCCAGGCCCCAGCGCGACGGTTGCTGCGCGCTGGCGAGGCTGGAAATGGCAAGAAGGGTGGCGAAGAGGAAAAGAGGCTTCATGGATAGTCCTGTCGATGGTCGTGAATGCGTGCCTGCACTATGCGGCAGGCGTGTCGATGAAATGTCGTTGGCGCGGCGGCTTATTTTGAAGGCGCGCCGGCCGCGACGACGGCGGCGTCGATCCAGCCGAGGTAGTTGCTCGAATGGCGCACCCGGTTGCCGGGTTGCAGATAGATGCGTTTGGCGGCCTCGCTGGCCAGGTAGCGCTCGATCTGCGCCAGTTGCGCTGCGCGGTCCTTTGCGCCCATCACCGCCTTGATCACGTCCGGCGCGGGCTCCTGGAACACCACGCCATCGCCGGTGCCGGTCAGCACCGCGCTCTCGGTGCCGATCGCCTTTCGTGCGACCATCGGGATGCGGCCGCCCGCATACGACCAGGTGCGGCTTGTCGCCTCGCCTAGCGTCTCGGTCACGATCGCGCGCAGGTCCTTGATCATGTCGCCGGCCCGGGCGTGCTGGCGCTGGCGGCCGTCGACGTGGGTCGCGATGGTGACGCCCTGCAGAAAGGCCTTCCAGTCGCGCGGCACCACCAGCAGGGCGCCGGCCGGGAAGCGGTCAGGCCCGCTCTTGGCGTCGGCGAAGCCGTCGCCGGAGGCGGGATTGGCCAGGTTGATGTTGCGCACCAGCGTGGCGCGGTCCGAGAAGTCGCCGCACAGGAAGAAGCCCTTGCGGGCGGCGTCGAAATCGGCGCCCGAGCGCAGTTCGCGGTCGAAGCGCGCGCACACTTCCACCTCGTAGTCCAGCAGGGCGCCGGGGACGGCGGCGACGCTCGCGCGGGGAGCGCCGGCCGCGGACAGCTTGGGAAACAGGAAGGCTTCGTGCATGCCGACCTCTTTGCCGTGCGCCGGGTAATTGGTGCCGGCGGCGATGTGGGCCAGGCCGCGCGGCCCCACGCCGAGCAGGCGCTCGAGCGGATGGCTGACGGGGCCCTGTGCCTGCCGCGCCAGGCCGTCGAGGGCGGCGGCATCGAAGCGGTTGATGACGTCGAAGGCGTCGGGGCTGTACGAGCCGCTGACCGCGCTCAGGTCGATGGCGGTGAGCTTGCCGGCGCCGAGCTTCAATGCCAGCAGGGTGTGGACCCGCCCCCCCCTGGCGCACCTGGGCGAAGGTATGGGCCTGCGCGAGGGGCGCCAGCGTCGGGGCGGCGGCGTCCGGCGGCGCCGCCGGCGTAGTAGCAGCGGCGAGCGCCAGGCTGGCGCTGGAAAGGACGGTACGAAGGCGGAACATGGTGGACTCCAGGTGATGAACGAGCCGGCATCGTAGCGAGGCGATGTCGCGACGTTGTCGTGCATATCCGATCTTCGCCGGGCGCTCTGGCGCCGCTCAGGCAAGGGATCATCGCCAAGTTGTATCCAGAGGTAACGCAATGCATATGCCCGATCGGCACGGAACGTGCGGCGAACGGCGCGCAATGTCGCGACAAGTCGCGGCACCTGTCCGGTCGACGAATGTTCGAGCCGGTATTCGTTACAACCGCTTACGCATCAACGGTTCAACTCGGCTTGCCATTGGTGCTACCTTTCTAATACGCAATTCAATGAGGAATTGCGAACCAGACCAGACAGAGGACATCATGAAAAAAATCCTGATCACGCTCGCAGCCACCGTCGCTGCCATCGGTTCCGCACAAGCCCAGACCGTCGTCGCCGACGGCGGCGCGTCGCGCCCTTATATCGGCGCCGCCGTTTCCGGCGCCAAGAACCAGACCACGGATGACTGGCAAGCCGGCGGCAAGATCTTCGGCGGATATAACATCGACCAGAACTGGGCGGTGGAAGTCGGCCACTCGCGCTTCGGCAACGAGGACTTCAACGTCGCGTGGGCGCCGGGATTCGCGGACGCCCGGGTGAAGAGTTCGCGCACCTATGCCGCGGCGAAGTACACGATGCCGGTGAACGCCGAACTCTCGGCCTACGGCAAGCTGGGCGCATCGTATAACGAGACCAAGACCTCGTTCATGGGTGACAGCTATACCGATCGCGACACCGGCGCCTATGCCGCGCTGGGCGTGCAGTACGCGCTGGCGCCGAACGTGGCGCTGTTCGGCGAATACGAACGCTACGGCAAGAAGAAGGAAATGGGCGCCAAGGCCGACGTCGTGTCGGTGGGCCTGCAGTACGGCTTCTGATGCATTAGACCTGCGCCAGCCCTGCGCCGCGGACGTTCAGCCGTTCGCGGCGCGCGGCAGCTCGCGCTCTCCCATCACGACCGACAGGTCGACCTGGCCGGCGCGCCAGGCATGCTCCAGGTTCTGTTCGATCGCATCGATGCTGGCCAGCCTGTCGTCGGCGAAGCCGCGTACGCCATAGGCCCGGTTGCGCCCGTGCGACTTGGCCAGGTACAGCGCCATGTCCACCAGGTTCACCACCCGTTCCCATGCCAGGCTCTGCTTGCCCACCGACAGCGGGAAGGGCGCATAGCCGATCGAGACGTTCACGCTCAGGGCCGTGCCGCCATGGTCGACGACGGTCGCGCCGATGCCGCCCAGGATACGCTCGGCCACCTCGTCCAAGCCGGCCTTGCCGGCCGGCGCCGTCGGCAAATAGGCCAGGAATTCCTCGCCGCCCCAGCGCACGATCATGTCGGTCTCGCGCAGGATTTCGCACAGGCGCGCCGCGATCGTGGTCAGCACCGCGTCGCCGGCCGCGTGGCCATAGGTGTCGTTGATGTTCTTGAAGTGGTCGACGTCGAGCAGGAATAAGGCTCCACCCGGGGCTCCACCCGGCGCACCGCCCGATGCCTGGGCCTCCGGCGGCATGCGCATGTACTCGAGGAAGTGACGGCGGTTGTACAGCCCCGTCAGCGGATCGCGCACGCTCTGCTGCTTGAGTTCGCGGTTCTTTTCGTGCAGCTGGGCGTTGGCGTGGCGCACCTTGCGGTACAGCAGGCCCACCACGGTCGCCGCCAGCGCGAACACCGCCACCAGCAGCCACCACACGCGCTGTTGCAGGCGGCGGTTGTCGATCTCGGTCGACTTGATCAGGTTCTCGCTGCGCAGCAGCTCGATCTGGCGCTGCTTCTTGTCGCCCTCGTACTTTTCCTGCAGGTCGAGCATGGCCTGCTGGCGGCGTCGTTCGAACAGCTCGTTGGAGATCTTGCGTTCGCGGTGGTAGGCTTGCAGCGCGCCGGCCAGGTCGCCGGCGCGTTCCAGCGCGAGGCCGTATTCGACCAGCGCGGTCTGCAGTTCCGGCTTGTCGCCGATTTCCTCGTAGCCGGCCATGCCCATCTCGATCTGGCGCTTGCCTTCGGCCAGGCGGCCGGTGCCGAGATAGGCCTGGCCCAGGTTCAGGTGTGCGGTGGCGTCCAGCGCGCGGTCGTTCAGCGGACCCACCGCCGCCAACGCCTGTTCGGCGTAGCTTGCCGCGTGCTTGAAGTCCCCGGTCTTGAGATAGAAATCCGACAGGTTGATCAGCGACACCACGACCCGCTTGTTGGCGCCGATCGAGCGTTCCAGCGCCAGTCCTTCCTGCAGCGCGCGCAGCGCGCGTTCGCGCTGGCCGGTGTCGATCGCCAGCCCGTACTCGGCGTTCCGGATGGTGGCCATGCGGCCGGGCGACCTGGCTTTTTCGGCGGCGGCAAGCGCCTCGTCGAGCAGGACGAAGCCTTTCTCGGGTTCGCGCATCTGGGCATACAGGCGTACCAGCGAATTGAGCGCCATGACCACGTGCACCGGCTCGCCCTGCGCGCGCGCCAGCGCGGCCGCGCCCTGCAGCCGTTCGAGGGCGCGCGGCAGATTGCCTTCCTCGGCATGCGATTCGCCCGACGAGATGGCCGCGCGCACGCGCAGGTCGATGTCGTCGGTGGTGTTGGCCAGTTTTTCCGCTTCCCAGACCAGGCGGTGCGCCTCGCCCGGGCGATGCTGGGCGAAGGCGGAATACCCTTGCATCAGGAGGCCCTTGGCCAGCGCGCCGGCATGATCGTATTCACGGCCCAGCGCAATCAGCTCGTTGGCCAGCGCGAAGGACTGCCCATGGTGGCCGAGACCGTGGCGCGCCATGGCGAGCTGGTTCAGGAACTCGATGCGCTGCGTCAGCGGCGCCTTGCGGGCTTGCGCCTCGAGCGCTTCCAGCTTCGGCAGGGCGCGCTCGGGCACGAAGCGGTTGAGTTCGCGGATTTCGGCAATGCGCTGGTCCAGCGACAGGGCGTCATCGGCGAACGCCAACGCCGATGCCGCGCACAAGGCCAGCGCCAGTGCGTGGGAGCGGGAGCGCGCGAATGCGCGGTGCAGGACAGCCAACATGCCGGTTCTCGTCGGGCCGGTCGTTCCGGCGGAAGTTGTTTGGTCCATTATATGGCTGTTGCAAAGTAGAAATTTCACTTTCTCTTTAAATGTCACAAAAATGACACAGGCTCGCGCAGCAATGGCCGAGCCCCTGCCATTTGTCCAGAAAGCCCGCCAATCCAGGCCAAACCGTCCGCCGCGCATGCTTGCCGCATGGAACGAAGTGTTGTATTTCGACATATACCGTCGATCAGAAAATCACACTTTATTTGTTGAGGGAATGGTGCGATGCCGTTCCGCTTCACCTTCTATACTGGCTGCGGGACAGCGTTGAGGAGATGGATATGTTGAGATCGCCATGGGCCAGGTGGGGCGCGACGCTGGGCTTTGCGCTCGGCGGCTTTTTCGACGGCATCCTGCTGCACCAGATCCTGCAGTGGCACCATCTGCTCAGCCTGGTTCCCGGCATCGACGACCTGCGCCTGCAGGTGTTGTGGGACGGCTACTTCCACCTGCTGATGTACGTCGTCGCGCTGGCCGGCCTGGTCGGTCTGTGGCGCGCGCAGCGGCGTGGTGGCGTGGACTGGGGCCGGCCGCTGGCGGGTGCGCTGCTGGTGGGCTTCGGTGTCTGGCACACGGTCGACGCGCTGCTGTCGCACTGGCTGCTCGGTATCCACCGCATCCGCATCGACAGCCCGAATCCGCTGTTGTGGGATCTGCTCTGGCTGGCCGTGTTCGGCATCGTGCCCTTGGTGCTGGGCTGGCGCTGGCTGCGCCGCCAGGGAGGGGGCGGTAGCGGCAAAGGGATGCGCAACGCCACCGCGGCGATGGCCCTGCTGGCCGCCGGCACGGTCGGCGCCGGCGCCTGGGCGCTGATGCCGCCGCCGGGTCAAGACCTGACCACCGTCGTGTTCCACCCCGGCGCCGGCCCGCGCGGGGTGTTCGCGGCGCTCGACGCGGTCGACGGCCGGCTGGTGTGGAGCGACCGCGCCATGGGCGTGGTGGTGGTGGCGGTGCCGCAAGCGCGCCGCTGGGATCTGTACCGGCACGGCGCGCTGCTGGTGAGCGGCAGCGGCGCGCCGGCCGGTTGTTTCAACTGGAGCCGGATCTAGAACAAATTCAGACCGCGATCTGCTGCAACAAATACAGCCGCTGATACAAGCCGCCCTCGATCCGCATCAGTTCCTCGTGCGGTCCGGCCTCGGTAATCTTGCCGTGGTTGAGCACGATGATGCGGTCGGCTTCGCGGATGGTCGACAGGCGGTGCGCGATGGCGATGATGGTCACCTTGCCGCGCAATTCTTCCAGGGCTTCCTGCACGATCTGCTCGGTGGCGCTGTCGATGCGCGAGGTCGCCTCGTCGAGCAGCAGGATGCGCGGCTCGCCCGCCAGCGCGCGCGCGATCGCGATCAGCTGCTTCTGGCCGGACGACAAACGCGAACCGCCTTCGCCCAGCTGGGTCTCGTAGCCGTCTTCCAGCGCGGCGATGAAGTCGTGGGCGTGGGCCGCGCGCGCCGCCGCCTGCAGGCGCTCGAGGGGCAGGCCGCGGCCCATGTCGATGTTCTCGCGCGCCGTGGCGGCCAGGATGAACGGGTCTTGCGGCACCAGGCCGACCTCGTTGCGGAAACGCTCGTTGCCGATGCCGGCCAGCGGCAGGCCGCCGATCTCGATGCTGCCTCTACCGGCCACGTAGTAGCGCAGCAGCAGCGACAGCAGGGTCGACTTGCCGCTGCCGGTGTGGCCGACGATGCCGAAGAAGGCGCCCTGCGGCACGTCGAGCGACAGGTCGTGCAGCACCGGCTGGCCCGCCACGTAGGCGAATTCCACGTTGCGCACCCGCACCGCCGGCGCGCCGGCGACGAACGCCGCTTCATCCTGCGCGCGCGCGGGATCGTGTTCCGGCGCGCCCGCTTCATCGAGCAGCGTGTTCACGCGCGCCGCCGCCACCACCGCCTGTTGCAGGCCGCTGAACTGCATCGTGATCTGGATGAGGGGCTCCACCACGCGCGCGATATAGCTGACGAAGGCGTACAGCACGCCCACCTCGACCGCGCCGATCTCGCGCTGGCCGAAGGCGAAGATCACCAGCGCCAGCAGGGCGACGTTGAGCAGGTCGAGCGCGGGCCGCAGCAGGAAGGCGTTGGCGCGCAGCTCGGCCACGCGCGCCGTGTAGTGGCTGCGGTTGGTGCCCAGGAAGCGCTCGCCGAAACGCACTTCGGCATTGCTGGCCTGCAGCACGCTCATGCCGCCGATCGACTCGGCCATCTGGGCATTGATGTCGCTGCGCAGGGCGCGCGCGCGGGTGACCGCCGGCGCCGACAGGCGCTGGTAGAGCCAGACGATGCCCACCACCGCCGGCACCAGGGTCAGCACGATCAGCATCAGGCGCCAGTCGAGCCAGGCCATCGCGATCATGGTGCCGACCAGGACGATCGAGTTGTCGAGCATGACGTACAGGACCTGGATGTACAGGGTCTTGACCGCCTCGGTGTCGTTGGTCACGCGGCTGACCAGCTGGCCGGTGATGGCGCGATCGAAGAAGGCCATCGGCAGGCGCAGCACGTGGCCATAGACCCATTCGCGCAGGCGCTGCACCGAGCGCATCGCCAGGCCCGACAGGCGGATCAGCTGCAGGTAGCGCACCCAGCTCGAGATCCAGCCGGTGACCACCAGGCCGCCCAGCAGCAGGGTCATCTGCGTCCAGTCGAGGTGGCGCGGCAGCAGGTGGTCGTCGATCAGGGCCTTGCCCAGCAGTGGCCCCAGGACTTCGAAGGCCGCGGCCAGGATCAGCCACAGCGTGGCGACGACCAGGTGGCGTTTTTCGGGGGCGGCGGCGCGGCGCAGCAGGCGCGTGGCCAGCTTCGCCTGGTTGCGCAATTCGCCGCGCTCCACGGACGTTGCGTCAGATTGCATCGAGGCTGGCCTCCAGTTGTTGGTAGCGCCACTGGCTGGCATACCAGCCATCCAGCGCGAGCAGTTGATCGTGGGTGCCGGCTTCGACGACGCGGCCGGCCTTGAGCACGACGATGTGGTCGGCCGCGACCACCGCCGACAGACGGTGGCTGGCGATGATGGCGGCGCGCCCCGGCTGCGCCTGGCGCAGCTCGGCCAGGTGCTCGAGGATGCGGGTCTCGGTGCCGGTGTCGACCGCCGACAGGGCGTCGTCCAGCAGCAGCAGGGAACTGGCGGCCAGCAGCGAGCGCGCGATCGCGACCCGCTGGCGCTGGCCGCCCGACAGGGTGATGCCTTTTTCGCCGACCGGGGTGTCGTAGCCGTGCGGGAAGCGCAGGATGTCGTCGTGGATGTCGGCCATCTGCGCCGCCGCGATCACCTCGGCGCGCGAGGCGCCGGGACGGGCCAGCGCGATGTTCTCGGCGATCGAGGCCGAGAACAAAAAGGACTCTTGCGGCACCCAGCTGGTCGCGCTGCGCAAGGCCGACAGGCGATAGGCCTCGAGCGGCTGGCCGGCCCATTCGGCGCGGCCGGCCTGCGGCGTGGCCTGGCGCAGCAGCACCCGCAGCAGGGTCGACTTGCCGGAACCGGTCGGGCCGACCAGGCCCAGGGTCTGGCCCGGTTCGAGGCGCAGCGACACCGCGTCGAGCGCCGGCTGGCGCAGATCCGCTTGCGCGCCGCCATAGGCGAAGGTGACCTTGTCCAGCACCAGCGCGCCCTGGCCGACCTGCTCGACCGTGCCGGTGTCTTCGACCGAGAGCGGGGCGTCGAGCAGCGGTTGCAGGCGCGCCAGGCCGGCGCGGCCGCGTTCGATCAGGGTCAGCACCCAGCCGGCCGCGAACATCGGCCAGATCAGCTGGCCCAGGTACATCGTGAAGCTGGTCAGGGCGCCCACCGTGAGTTCGTTCTGCCACACCAGGTAGCCGCCCAGGCCGAGCGTGAGGCCGGTGGCGGCGGTGAGCGTGAGGCCGACCGCCGGCTCGTAGGCGGCTTCCCATTTCTGCGCCGTCAGGCTGGCTTGCGCGGCGTTGCCGGCAAGTTCGCCGAACTGGCTGGCGCTGCGCCCTTCGAGGCCCAGGGCGCGCAGGGTGCGCACGCCGGACAGCGATTCCTGGACGTGATCGTTGAGGGCCGAGAAGCGCTTGAGCGCATCGCCTTCGGCCGTGTGGATATGGGTCGAGATATACCAGAACGCGAGGCCCATCAGCGGGAACGGCAGCAGCGCGACCAGGGCCAGGCGCCAGTCGACGCCCAGCATCATGATCCCCAGCACCATCACCAGGGTCAGCGTGCCGTCGAAGGCGGCCAGCAAGGCTTCGCCGGCCGCCATCTCGATGGCGTCGATGTCGTTGGTGGCCAGCGCCATCAGGTCGCCGGTGCGCTGGCGCTGGTAGAAGGCCGGGCCCTGCGCCGCCAGGCGCGCGTACAGGCGGGTGCGCAGCTCGACGCCCAGGTTGTAGGCGGCCGAGTACAGCCGGATGCGCCAGCAGACGCGCAGCACGTAGATCGCCACGCCCAGCGCGACCAGTTCGGCAATCCCGAGCAGCAGGTCGTGCTGGCCGAGGCGGTTGGCGGCGAGGGCATCGACCATGGCGCCGACCTTGCGCGGGATGAGGACGGTGCAGATCGCGACGCCGACCAGCATGACGGCCGACGAGGCATAGGATTGCCAATGCCGGCGTACGAAGCCGCCGATCAGCCTGGACAAACTCATTCGAAATCCTTGGAAATGCGCCCGAAAAAAAAGCGGGCCAGAGCCCGCTAGTGTAGTCGTTTTGCCTATCCGGCGCATTTCGCGACGCATTTCGCCGCCTTATTCGCGCATCCTGTCGCGCATCCTATTTGCGGCGCTTCGACGACGTGCCGATGCGGGTGACCGTGGTCGAATCCTTGTCCTCGACCGGAGCCGCGAGCGGTTGCGGCGCCGCTGCCGCCTTCGGCGCGCCCTTGCCGACGGCCTTGGCGATCGGCTTCTGTTCGGACACCGGAACGGGCTCGTCGAGGACGGTCGCCTGCACCTCTGCCGCGCTCGCGATCGGCTCGGGCTGCTCGACCACGAAGGGCTGCGGCGCGGCTGCCGCTTCGGGTAGTTGCTCGATGGCCCCCTCGATCTGCTCCGCGGCCTCTTCGGCGGCCTTGGCGGCGGCCTTCGGGGCTTCCTGCACGACCTCGGCGATCGGCGCTTCGCGCATGACCGACGCGAGCACGGCCGGCGGCGCGGCTGGCGACGCGGCCTCGGCCGCGATCGTGCGCAAACCGTATGGCTGGGCGTTGGCGGTGATGTTGGCCAGTTCGCGGCCATAGTTGAACAGGCTGCGCACCTGTTCCTCGGCGTGGGTGCGCAGCACCAGCAGGTCGCGCGGCTGGGTCGCTTCGATCAGCTGGCGCAGGGTGTGCGAGGAGCGCTCGACCGAATCGCGCGAGGCCGACAGGTTGAGCGACATGAGGCGGCTGGCGTTGTCCAGCGCCTGTGTGGCGAAGGTATTGAAGAAGCGAAACTGCGCATCCAGCTGGGCGCTCAGTTGCCTGGTAGATGCTGCGGACAATTGCTCGGGAAGTGAAGTCATTGGATTTCCTATCGGTCAGTATGGCGCGCTGCAATATCGACCAGTGTACCCACGATTTGCTGGGGTTGCAAAGCACAAAGATGGCTTATTTACCAAGGGTAATATTGCATCGCAGCATTGTTTGATTTTTCTCAAGGACCATGTGCCCGAATTGCTACAATTTACCGATCAATAAGGGAGTTGATATGGATCTCGTGATTCGCAACGCGACCTTGCCCGACGGCCGGCAAGACATCGATATCGGCATCGCCGACGGCCGCATCGCCGTCCTCGCGCCACGCCTCGCTGCCCGGGGCGCGCGCGAAATCGATGCCGCCGGCGACCTGGTCAGTCCACCCTTCATCGACGCCCATTTCCACATGGATGCCGTGCTGAGCTATGGCTTGCCGCGCGTGAATCGCAGCGGCACCTTGCTCGAAGGTATCGCCCTGTGGGGCGAGCTCAAGCCGGCGCTGACCCAGGACGCCCTGGTCGAGCGCGCGCTGCGCTATTGCGACTGGGCGGTGGCGCGCGGCCTGCTGGCGATCCGCAGCCACGTCGACGTCTGCGACGACCGCTTGCTGGCGGTGGAAGCCCTGCTCGAAGTCAAGCGCCGGGTGGCGCCTTACCTCGACCTGCAGCTGGTGGCTTTTCCGCAGGATGGCCTGCTGCGCAGCCCGACCGCCTTCGACAACCTGAAGCGCGCGATCGCCATGGGCGTGGACGTGGTCGGCGGCATCCCCCATTTCGAGCGCACCATGGCGCAAGGCGCCGAATCGGTGCGCCTGCTGTGCGAGTTCGCGGCCGAGCGCGGGCTGCGCGTGGACATGCACTGCGACGAGAGCGACGATCCGCTGTCGCGCCATATCGAGACGCTGGCATACGAGACCCAGCGCCTCGGCCTGCAGGGCAGGGTGGCCGGCTCGCACCTGACCTCGATGCACTCGATGGACAATTATTACGTGAGCAAGCTGCTGCCACTGATCGCGGAAAGCGGCGTGGCGGCGATCGCGAACCCGCTGATCAACATCACGCTGCAGGGCCGCCACGACACCTATCCCAAGCGGCGCGGCATGACCCGCGTGCCCGAGCTGATGGCGGCCGGCGTCGACGTCGCCTTCGGCCACGACTGCGTGCTCGATCCCTGGTATGGCATGGGCTCGGGCGACATGCTCGAAGTGGCGCACATGGGCCTGCACGTGGCGCAGATGACGGGGCTGGAGGCGATGCAGGCCTGCTTCGGGGCGATCACCGAGACGCCGGCGCGCATCCTCGGGCTCGAAGGCTATGGCCTGGCGCCGGGCTGCCATGCCGACCTGGTGATCCTGGACGCTGGTTCGCCGGTCGAGGCGATCCGCCTGCGCGCGGCGCGCCGCCTCGTGCTGCGGCGCGGCCGGGTGGTGGCCGAGGCGCCGCCAGCTGCCAGCCGCCTGTATCTCGATGGGCGGCCCGATGGCGTCGACTTTCGGCTGCCTCAAAGCAACAAGCCCGCAAACCAGGGTGCTCCGTGATTATTTGTGAGATTTCAGGCAAAATAACTGACCGCCGAGTTCTGGCATTTGCATACTGATTGTTGTGAGAGATATTGAAATCCGTCCCGCCGTGGAAGCCGACTTCGAGGCGATCTGGACCATTTTTTGCGCCCACCTGATGGCCGGTGAAAGCTATGTCTTCACCACCGCGACCTCGCGCGAGGCCGGCCATCACTACTGGCTGGGCCAGGGCGTGCACAGCTTCGTCGCCGTGAGCGCGGCGGGGCGCGTGCTGGGCATGTACCGGCTGGTGCCGAACCAGGTCGGGCGCGGCCACCACGTGGCCAACGCCTCCTACATGGTCAGCCCGTCGGCGCAGGGCGCGGGCATCGGCCGCCTGATGGGCGAACACAGCCTGATTGAAGCGCGCAGCCAGGGCTTCCTGGCGATGCAGTTCAACCATGTGGTCAGCACCAATGCCGCCGCCATCGGGCTGTGGAAGAAACTGGGCTTTTCCATCGTGGGCACGCTGCCCAAGGCCTTCCGCCACAAGCGCCTGGGCTATGTCGACGCCTACGTGATGTACCAGCTGCTGCAAGACCCCGACCACTGGCCGACCGCGGACGAGTAGCAAAAAGTCAATCACCAGGCGTATGATCTCGGCCATGACCGAGATTCTCACCACCGACCGCCTGCGCCTGCGCCTCGTCACCCATGACGACGCCCCGTTCTACCTGGCGCTGGCGAACGACCCCGCCTTCATCGAGCATATCGGCGACCGCAAGCTGCGCACCGTCGACGCCGCGCGCCGCGGCCTGGACGAAGGACCGATCGCGATGCAGGCGAAATACGGCCATTCGCTGTACCTGGTCGAGCGGCTGGCGGACGGCGCGCCGCTCGGCCTGTGCGGCCTGGTCAAGCGCGACACCCTGGAACACGTCGACATCGGCTATGCCTTCCTGCCGGAGCACCGTGGATGCGGCTACGCCTTCGAGGCGGGACAGGCGGTGGTGGGCCTGGCAGCGCGGCTGGGCATCCGGCGTCTGGCGGCGATCGTCGCCCCCGGCAATGCCGCCTCGATCGCGCTGCTGCAGCGCCTGGGCCTGCGCCTCGATCGCCGCGCCAGCCTGGCCCCCGGCCAGCCGCAGGTGGACGTCTACCTGGCCGATCTGGATGGTTGAGTAGCGCACCTTGCGCGGATATCGACAGTGATACGATGGCGCATCCACGACGCCCACCTTAGCGAAACGACCCCGATGCCATCCACCGCGCTGCCGCCAGAGGCCCATTTCTACATCGTCCTGAATGCGGGTTCCGGGCATTCCGAGACCGAGGAGCGCATCTCGACGATCCGCGAGGTCATGGACAAGTCGGGCCGCGTCTGCCACCTGGAAGTGGTGGGCAATCCCGAACGGCTCGAAGACATCGCGCGCGAGATGGCCGGCAAGGCGCTCGCCAGCGGCGGCGTGCTGGTCGCGGCCGGCGGCGACGGCACCATCAACACGGTCGCGCACCAGGCGGTGCTGGCCGGCTGCCTGTTCGGCGTGCTGCCGCAAGGCACCTTCAATTACTTCGGCCGCACCCACGGCATCCCGGAAGACCTGGCCGAGGCGGTATACGCGATGCTGCGCGCCGAAGTAAGACCCGTGCAGATCGGCATGCTCAACAACAAGATCTTCCTGGTCAATGCCAGTGTGGGCTTGTATCCGGCGCTGCTCGAAGAGCGCGAGCACGACAAGCGCGAATATGGCCGCAGCCGCCTCGTGGCCTTCTTGTCGGCGATCAAGATGGCGCTGCGGCCGCACCGCCACTTGCGCATCACGCTCGAACTCGACGGCAAGGAAAAACGCTTGCGCACCACGACCTTGTTCGTGGGTAATAATCGACTGCAGATGGAGCAGGTCGGGATGGAAGACCTGACCGAGGCGGTGCAAGAGGGTCAATTGGTGGCGCTGGCGCCCAAACCGATGGGCAAGCTCGGGCTGCTGGGCCTCTTGATCCGCGGCGCTTTCGGCAAGCTCGGCGCGGGCGACGATGTCGTCGCCTTCGCGTTCAAGAGCATGACGGTGCGCACGCCGTCGTTCTATGGACGCAAGCGCCTGAAGGTGGCGGCCGACGGCGAGGTGAGCAAGATGGCGACGCCGTTCGAGTTCAGGGTGCTCGAAGGGCGGCTCAAGCTGCTGGTGTCTTCGAGCGGACGAGGCAAGCCGCGTCCGGTCGAGGGCACGTTCGAGACCGCGTGACGCTTATTTCACCCGCAACAATCGCACGCCGTAGATATCGAACCGGTTCGACGGCTCGGCGCCGCCGGCGCCGGTGAAGCTGCGGTTACTGTCGAGATAACTCATATTGTAGAAGTCCGTCATCTCCAGATGGTAGCTGCCCGCCTCGATGCGCGCCGCCAGCGGCGTCGAGTACACGCTCGGCGTGTCCTTCTGCAGCAGCGGCGCATGCGGCAGCTGGATCACGCCCTGGGCCACGACGCGGCCACTGCCATCCTTCAGCGCCAGCCATTTCACGCCGCCGCTGATGCCCAGGTTCACCTGGTTGGCGCCGTTGTGGTAACGCACCTGGAGCCGATAGTCGCCTGGCTGCTCGATGCGGATGCCGTCGACGGCGAAGCGGTCGCCCGGCTTGCCCCAGTCCTTGAGGTGCGGCTGGGTGAAGCGCGCATCGGGCGCCGTCACCTTCAGGTTCGAGGCGATGCGTGCGTCGGTCACGGGAATCTCGATGCCCGCGTCGACGCAGCGCGGCTGGCTGTGGTGGCTGACGTTGCCGCTGTCGGTGTACACGGCCTCGACCGCATAGCAGGCGGTGGCGCTGGCCTTGCCATCGGTCCAGGCCCCGGCCGGCAGCCTGTCGGCCACCAGCTTGCCATCGCGGTAGACGCGGTAGCGCACGGCGGCGGCATTGCCGTTGGCGCCGATCCGCAAGGTGACCGGACCGGAGGCCGCGCGCGCCAGGCCGTCGATGGTCGGCTCGCGCGGGCCGAAGACGGCGCTGGCTTCTTCATGGGGATTGGCGTTGACGCGGCGGATGTCCTGCTGGCCGGCCACCAGCTTGCCGAGCGTGATCTCGATGCGGTTGCTGTCGGCCAGGTCGGCCAGGCGGATGCTGCCGGCGACCTGCTTGCCGTTCAGGACGATGCGCTCGACGGCGTAATAGCCGTCTTTCTCGCTCGCGGCAGGCAGTTGCAGGCGCACGTCGATGCGCTTGCCGTGCAGGCGCAGGTCGTGCAGCGCGATCTCGTTGGTGGCGCCGAAGGTTTCGCGGCGCAGTTTCGACGTGACGAAGGGCCGCAGCGCGATGCCGTCGTCCAGCGTCTCCACGCCGAACACATTCTTGACCACCATGCCGAGATAGCCGCCGACCGACCACAGCTGGCGGCGCGAGTTGATCACCGGGCCGCTCAAGGCCGGATTGTGCTCGTCGAGCAGCAGCGGCTGGCCGGAGAGCCACTCGAGGTTTTCCATATTCGACAGATTGACCGCCGCCCCGCGCATCAGACCGGCGTAGGCCAGGTCGGCCACCGCCGTGTTCTTGCCCTGGCTCGCTGCGCGCAGGCCATAGGCGGTCACGAACGGCCAGCTCGAGCGGTTGTGGTACACCGGCGCGCCAATCTGCTGCGGCCAGATCATCGGGGCGCCCAGCGGGCCGTGCGGATAGCGCGCCAGGATCGAACGCGCCTGGCTGTCGTCGGCCACGCCGCTGACGATGGCCAGCGCCTGTCCCAGCCAGTCGAACTTGTGCAGCGGCGCGTCGTCCAGGTGGCCGGCGGTGAGGCTGCTGTACATGCCCTCGTCCTTCAGCCACAGGCGGTCGTTGATCGCGCTTTTCAGCGCTTGCGCCCAGCGCGCGTAGCGCTGCGCCTTGTCGTCATCCTGGTGCTCGCGCGCCAGCTTCGCGGCCAGGTTCAGCGCCTGGTACATCACGACGTTGGTCGACAGCGCCTTCGAACTCGCCATCGAGGCCAGGTCGCCCGGGATCCAGGCCGCATACGTCTGGTCGCGCCAGTCGAGGAAGGATTCCTCGCCCGTGTACAGGCCGGACATCGGATCGAAGGCCGCCACGCGGTCGATCTCGATCGTGTTCGACAGCGCTTTCAGGGCGCGCGCCGCGAATTGCGCACGCTCGGACGAGGGCAGGGTGCGCAGCGTTTCCTCGGCCGCCAGGGCCCAGGTGAGGCGGTCGGTGCTGACCGGCCAGCTGCCGCCGCTGCCGGTGTCCTGCACGATCTGCAGGCCGTCCGGCGTGCCCGGGATCTGCGCCGCGGCGGTGATGTCCGGGCGCCAGCCCGAGAGCTTGAAATCGAGCGAATTGCGCACCCGCTGCGGGTCGAGCAGGGCCAGGCCCAGGTCGGCCGCATACGACAGGTCGCGGGTCCAGACGTAGGCCCATTTTTCTCCGGTGGCGAAGCAGTCGCAGTCGATCGCGTTGCCGCCGTTGTAGTTGCCGTCCTTGATCTGGCTGACCGAGTTCTGGCGCATCTCGCGGCCGGCCAGCGCGAACAGGGCGTCGAAGGCCAGGTTGCCGCTGCGTACGCGCGGCAGGCCGTCTTCTTCGGCGTATTCGACGTGCTGCGGACCGGGATCGCGCAGCAGCATGGTGCTCGACTGGACGTAGCGGCGGAGCGGCGCATCCGCATCCGGCGTCGAGTAGCGCACGGTCTCGACCTTGCCGTCCCAGGTCGGCCATTGCTGGGATGCCTGGGCCGCGTGGCCGGCATGCGGATCGGGGCCGCCGCCGCGCTGGGCGTCGGCGATGCGCGTCACCTTGAGCGCGGGCCTGGCGGGATTACGCGCATCGATCGTGAAGCGATAGGTGCCCGGCTGGCGCACGAACAGGAAGGTCTCGGGACCGGACTGCCGCGCCAGGCGGTAGTCGGTATCGGGCTTGACGCTGGTGCTTCGATCCGGATCGATCACCCATTCGGCGCTCCAGTCGCCGGTCCCCAGCTTGAAGGCGTGGTTGCCGGGCATGACCTCGACGTCGGCCTGGTAGATGCCGTCGCCCCTGGCCGCCAGCGGACTGGCCGTGCCCCAGCCGTTGAAGGCGCCGCGCACGTACAGGCCGTCGATGTTCTGGGCAAGGACGTGGGTTGGCAACATGCTGCAGGAGAGCAGGGCGGCCAGGGCGATGGCATGGCGCTTCATCGCGGCGCGTCCAGCTCGAGGACGATGGCCGCGCGCGGCGCCAGCACCAGCTTCTCGCGCAAGTCATAGGTCTTGCCGGTCAGCGCATCGGTGCCGCCGGCCACGCCGGAGAGCATTTCGCGGAAGCGGTCGACGTCCAGCGACATCTCCCTGGCATTGTTGTTGAAGGCGACCAGCACCTTCTTCTCATCGTTGTAGCGGAAGTAGACCCAGGTATTGTCCTGCGGGCCGTAATGCATCATCTTGCCGTGATGGATGACCGGCTGGCCCTTGCGCCAGTTGGCCAGCTTGCGTACGAAATCCTGTGCAGTGCGCTGCTTGGTCGTGAGGCCGACGCCCTTGAACGCATCGACCTTGTCGCCGGCCCAGCCGCCCGGGAACGGCGTGCGGTAGGTGGCGTCGTTGCGTTCGCCGACGGCGCTGGTCATCAGGATCTCGTCGCCCGTGTAGAACTGCGGGATGCGCGGCGCCGTCATCATGAAGATCATCGCCATGCGGTACTTGTCGAAGTCTTCGCCCACTTCGCTGTAGATGCGCGACATGTCGTGATTGTCGGCGAACAGCACCAGGTTGCCCGGCTCCGGATACAGGTAGTCGAGCGACAGGGTCTCGTAGACGTCGGTGAAGACGTTGCCGCCTTTCTTGTCGGCCAGCGCCTTGCGCATCGCCTCGGCCACCGGGAAGTCCATCAGGCTTGGCGTATAGGCCTGGAAGCCGTCGAAGTTCTGCTTGCCGCGCTGCCAGTAGGCCACCACCGGCACCTTGGTCGACCATTCCTCGCCGACCAGGTTCAGGTTCGGGTATTCGGCCATCAGGCGCTTCGTGTACTCGCCCAGGAAGGCTTTGTCGGAATAGCCGAAGGTGTCGATGCGCAGGCCTGACAGGCCCGCGTACTCGATCCACCAGATATTGTTCTGGATGAGGTAATTCGCTACCAGCGGATTCGACTGGTTCATGTCGGGCATGCTCTTGACGAACCAGCCGCGCGTGAAGTTGTCGGCGTCTTCCTTCGAGCCGTACGGGTCCTGCACCGCCGTGTGGTAGTGCTGGGTCGGCACGAACTTGTCGGTGTAGTTGATCCAGTCCGGCGCCGGCAAGTCCTTCATCCACCAGTGCTGGCTGCCGATGTGCGACAGCACCACGTCCTGGATGATGCCGATGCCGTGCTTCTTCGCTTCCTGCGACAGGCGCTTGAAATCCTCGTTGCTGCCGTAGCGCGGGTCGATCTTGTACAGGTCGGTCGCCGCATAGCCGTGGTAGGAGTAGCCCGGCATATTGTTTTCGACCAGCGGCGTCGGCCACAGCTGGGTGAAGCCCATGCCGGCGACGTAGTCGAGGCGGTCGATGATGCCCTTGATGTCGCCGCCGTGGCGGCCCAGCCCGCCCTTGCGGTCGAGTCTGTCGGGCATGCCGTCGACGCTGTCGTTGGACGGGTCGCCGTTGGCGAAGCGGTCCGGCATGATCTGATAGATCGCATCCTTGCTGGAAAAGCCCTGGCGTTCGGCGGAGCCCGCTTCGCGCTCCAGCAGGCGATAGGTGTAGCTGGCCGTGCGGCCCGCGCCCTTGAAGGCGATGTCGAAGCTGCCGGGCTTGACCTTCGGGTCGAGCGCCAGGTCGATGAACAGGTAGTTGCGGTTCGGGGTGCGGGTCACCGAGGCGATGCGCACGCCCGGATACGCCAGCGACGGGTCCAGGTCGGCGATCTTGTCGCCATACACCATCAGCTGCACCTGGGCGTGCTGCATGCCGGCCCACCAGAAGGGCGGCTCCATGCGGGCGATGTCGGAGGTCTGGGCGTGGACGGCGAGCGAAGCGCCGCCGAGCACGAGGCTGGCGAGGAGTTGTCTCATGATTATGGGGCGCTGCTATCGCTATCATAGGCCAGGTAGTAAGACTACAAACCTATGCCGGAAGAATGCGAAACGGGCGCAAAGTGTTGTTGTGTTGGCGAAAGCGTACTATAGAAATCAGCTGCCAACAATCAATACACCGGTCCTGCCTCTAGTAGAACTACGGTCGAGAACCTTTACTGAATCTTAAGATTTCCTTTAGAAACGGTGCAAATATTGCGGCGGCACGGCGAAATGCGCGGATTTTCGTAGCCCAGTTACAACGCGCGCGACACTGTTTTTTTCGAAACCTGCGATCATGCTCAATACACACAGTTTTCCGACTGCAAGATCTAGTTTTAGTACAGCAGCGTAGTCGGGGGCTGATAAAAATTGTCGGGCAATGAGCCCCGCCTTTCACCGAGGAGACACATGAAAGCTACCGCCACCAGGCGCGCCGGCAAGTCGGCGCGTACCGCATTCCCGTTGAACCCGTTCGCCGCGGGCTGCGCCGTCCTGCTGTCGGCGCTGGCTGGCCAGGCCTTCGCGCAGGCATCCGGCAGCGAAGCGCAGACTGCCGTCGCGCCGAACACCCCGACCGCCGCCGCTACCGGCGAAGTCATCGCCACCCCGGCCCCGGCCCCGAGCGTGTCCACCGTCACCGTGACCGGCATCCGCCAGGGCATCGAAGCGGCGATCTCGGTCAAGCGCAATTCCAATTCCATCGTCGAAGCGATTTCGGCCGAAGATATCGGCAAGCTGCCCGATTCCTCGGTGGCCGAATCGATCGCGCGCCTGCCGGGCGTGACCGCCCAGCGCAGCCGCGGTTCGGGACGCGCGTCCGAGATCTCGGTGCGCGGCCTGTCGCCGAGCTTCAACGGCACCCTGCTCAACGGCCGCGAAATGGCCTCGACCGGTAACGCCCGCAATCCTGAATTCGACCTGTTCCCGTCCGAGCTGATGGGCGGCGTGGTGATCTACAAGACCCCGGACGCGAGCGTGATCGGCTCGGGCCTGGCCGCGACCATCGACCTCAAGACCGTGCAGCCGCTCGACTTCGGCAAGCGCGTCGTCGCCGTCAACTACAAGAAGAGCCGCCTGGGCGTGCGCACCGCCGAAGAAGGCGATGGCGACCGCTTCTCGCTGTCGTACATCGACCAGTTCGCCAACCGCACCTTCGGCATCGCGGTCGGCCTGACCTCGTACGACGAGACCGGCGGCGAACAGCGCAAGTTCGACGCCTGGGGCGGCAACACGGCCGAGCTGCCGTACAACGGGCAGAACGTGCGCGTGCCGACCGGCTTCACCGCCGACACCGAGACCGGCTACCACAACCGCGACGGCGCCTTCGCCTCGCTGCAGTGGCGCCCGAACCGCAACTTCCGCTCGACCCTGGACCTGTTCTACTCGGCCGGCGAAACCGGCTTCAAGCGCACCGGCCTGGAAGGCGCGATCGGCAACAACGAATCGGGCCGCTACGACCCGGTCGGCGTGCTGCAGGACGTCACGGTCTCGAACGGCATCGCCACCAGCGGCACCCTGACCAACTACAAGGCCGTCATCCGCAACCACATCGAAGCGGCCGAGGACGACCTCAAGACGGTCGGCTGGAAGAACGAGCTGAAGCTGGGCGATTGGAATACCAGCGCCGACCTCACCTGGTCCAAGGCGACCAAGCTGAGCTCGCGTTATGAAACCACCGCCGGCCTGCCGGGCAACGCCGCCAACCTGGACACGATCTCGTGGACCGGCTTCAATGGCCTGAACTACGCCGATGTCGCCTACCGCACCGGCCTGAATTATGCCGATCCGAACGTCGCCCAGCTGACCGACGTGAACGGCTGGTCGGGCACCGCGGCCGAGCCGCTGGCGCAGGCCGGCTACCTGGCCCAGCCCCATATCGCGGACACGCTCAAGGCGATCCGCCTGAACGCCAAGCGCAACGTCGAGTGGGGTCCGGTCTCGGCCTTCCAGGTCGGCTACAACTTCACCGACCGCGAAAAGCGCCGCACCGGCGAGGAGGGCCGCCTGATGATCGTCGGCGGCGACCTGTACGGCGCCGTGCCGATGCCGGGCAGCACCCCGAACACCGCCGGCACCACCGGCATCCCGGTCGCTTCCTGGAACCCGCTCGGTTCGCTGGGCGCCGTGTACGAGCTGGCCGAGAAGGTCAATGCCGACATCTTGACCAAGCTGTGGGACGTCAGGGAAACCGTGCAGACCGCCTATGTGATGGGCGACCTGAACGGCCAGCTGTTCGGCTTCGACTACCGCGGCAACGTCGGCACCCAGTTCGTGCACACCAAGCAGACCGGCGGCGGCTACAACAGCGGCAACTGCACCGGCGAGACCGCGGCCTCGTGCCCGGTGGTGCGCGCCGAAGACACCGCCGACTACTGGAACGTGCTGCCGAGCCTGAACCTGTCGTTCGACCTGAACAACGACCAGGTGCTGCGCATGGGCGTGGCCAAGGTGCTGTCGCGTCCGAGCCTGGACGACCTGCGCGGCGGCATCGGCTTTGGCGTGAACACCAGCGTGGCCAACCCGTTCATCAGCGGCGGTGGCGGCAACCCGCTGCTCAAGCCGTTCGAAGCCAAGTCGTTCGACCTGTCGTACGAAAAATACTTCGCCAAGAAAGGTTATGTGAGCGTGGCCGGCTTCTACAAGAAGCTCGACAGCTTCATCTTGCGCACGCCGTCGGAATACGACTTCGCGCCATGGGTCACGTCGACCACCCCGCTGCCGACCTCGGGAACCTTCGAAGGCTCGACCATCGGCGTGCTGAATCGTCCTGAAAACGGCGAAGGCGGCCGCATCCGCGGCTACGAGCTGGCGGTGAACGTGCCGCTGGACATGGTGCACTCGTGGCTGGACGGCTTCGGCGTGCTGGCCAACCACTCGTACACCAGTTCCGCGATCGACATCCCGGCGCTCGGCTTCGGCAACGTGCAGACGGCGGCGCAGTCGATCCCGCTGCCCGGCCTGTCGCGCAAGGTCAGCAACCTGCGCCTGTACTACGAAAAGAACGGCTTCCAGATCGCCGCCGCGGCGCGCAAGCGTTCGGACTTCCTGGGCCAGTCGCCGGACTTCTCTGACACGCTGCAGTACACCTTCGTGAAAGGCGAGACCATCGTCGACTTCCAGGTGTCGTACGAGATCCAGAAGGGCTTCGCCAAGGGCCTGTCGGTGTTCGCCCAGGCGAACAACTGGAACAACGCGCCGTACCAGGAGTACACGGACAATCCGGATTCGATCACCCGTCGCGTCGTGTACGGCCGCACCTACCAGTTCGGCGCCAACTACAAGTTCTGATCGCAGGCAGGCAGGACTACAATGCAACCCTCGCGGCCTTCGGCCCCGGGGGTTGTTTTTCTTGGAAGAGACGGCAGGAATAGAGAATATGGAAAACCAGGCAATCAAGGACATCGTGATCGTCGGCGGCGGCACCGCCGGCTGGATGACGGCGGCGGCACTGAGCAGCATGCTCAATGGCCGCTACAATATCCGGCTGGTCGAGTCGGACGAGATCGGCATCGTCGGCGTGGGTGAGGCGACCATCCCGATGATCCAGCGCTTCAACCGCGTGGTCGGCATTGACGAGAATGAATTCATGCGCGAGACGATGGGCAGCTTCAAGCTGGGCATCGAGTTCGTCAACTGGGGCAAGCTGGGCGAGCGTTACATGCACGGCTTCGGCCGTATGGGCCAGGACCTGGCCACCGTGCCGTTCGAACAGTACTGGCACAAGATGCGGGGTCTAGGCAAGGCCGCGCCGCTCGAGGAATACTCGATCACGCGCATGGCGGCCAAGGCCGGCAAGTTCATGCCGGCGCGCCAGGACGTGCCGAATTCGCCGCTGCGCGACATCGCCTACGCCTACCACTTCGACGCCAGCCTGTACGCGAAGTACCTGAGAAAGCTGTCCGAGGCGCGCGGCGTGGTGCGCATCGAGGGCAAGATCGCGCGCGCCACCCGGCGCGAGCCGGACGGCTTCGTCGATGCGGTCGAACTCGACAACGGCCAGCGCATCGAAGGAGAATTGTTCATCGATTGCTCGGGTTTCCGCGGCTTGCTGATCGAGCAGGCGCTCGAGACCGGCTACGAGGACTGGACCGGTTGGCTGCCGGCCGACCGCGCGCTGGCCGTGCCCTGCGAATCGGTGCCGGCCATCACGCCGTTCACCCGCGCCACCGCGCACAAGTCGGGCTGGCAGTGGCGCATCCCGCTGCAGCACCGCACCGGCAACGGCCATGTGTATTGCAGCCGCTTCATCAGCGACGACGAGGCGGCGGCGACGCTGCTGGCCAACCTCGACGGCCGCGCGCTGGCCGAGCCGCGCCTGATCAAGTTCCAGACCGGGATGCGCAAGCGGGCCTGGAACCGCAACGTGGTGGCGATCGGCCTGTCGAGCGGCTTCCTGGAGCCGCTCGAATCGACCAGCATCCACCTGATCCAGTCGAGCATCGCGCGCCTGGTCGAGCTGTTCCCGGACCGCCGCTTCAGCGACGTCGACCGCGAGGAGTTCAACCGCCAGTCGCGCTTCGAATACGAGCGCGTGCGCGACTTCATCATCCTGCACTACCACCTGAACCAGCGCACCGACTCGGCCTACTGGCGCGAGTGCGCGAACATGGCGATTCCGGAGACGCTGCGCCAGAAGATGGACCTGTACCGTTCGCGCGGCAAGGTGGTGCGCGTCGATAACGAGCTGTTCTCGGAAGTCGGCTGGCTGCAGGTGTTCGAAGGGCAGAACATGCCGATCGACGGCTACCACCCGCTGGCCGATACCCAGTCCGAGGCAGACATCGCCGACTACATGGAAAGCGTTCGCGAGGTGATCCGCAAGTGCGTGGACGTGATGCCGTCGCATGACGAGTACATCGCCAGGCATTGCGCGGCGCGCAAGGCCTAGATTTTCTTCAAGCCGGCAGCACCAGGTGGCCGCCCGGTTGGGCGGCTTTTTTTTCGTCTGCATCCAGCCCGGGCCGACAGTCAACCTTCTATTTGTAGCAAATTTTCAGTGTTCCACCAGCAATCCAAACGATCTGAATGATTTACTACGAGATATGCACCACGATGGTGCATTGTGGCAATTCCATGCTGGTTTTTAGGGCATTTGTAGCGCGACTACAGAATCGATGAATTGCCATGTAGCTCATAAACAACGGAAAAACCTTGGATTTACGGCCTGTTAGGCAAAAACGTGCCATGATCATTGCTACAAGTAACTCCCGTTGACAGTGCATCTAGTTTTAATACAGAATCCCGGCCAACGTTGATTTTGTCGCAAAAAGCCGATCCCGGCCGGCCGACGGGCTGTTTTCGGGAATACATCGTTCTATCTGAGGGGACACATGAAAAACATCGCCACCAAGCGTGCCGCATTCCAGCTGAGCCCGGTTGCCGCCGGCTGCGCCATCTTCGTCACCGTCCTGGCCGGCAGCGCCCACGCGCAAACCGCCAGCACCGGTGAGACCGCCAACCTGAACCCGGATGCGCCGGTGACCACCGTGACCGTGACCGGCATCCGCCGCGCGATCGAAGATGCGATCGCCGTCAAGCGTGAATCGACCGGCATCGTCGAAGCCATCTCTTCGGAAGACATCGGCAAGCTGCCGGACGTGTCGATCGCCGAATCGCTGGCCCGCCTGCCGGGCCTGTCGACCCAGCGCGTCAACGGCCAGGCCCAGTCGATCAGCATCCGCGGCACCTCGGGCGACCTGTCGACCGCGCTGCTGAACGGCCGCGAGCAGGTCACCACCAGCTCGGACCGCACCGTCGAATACGACCAGTACCCGTCGGAACTGATCAGCGCCGTCACCGTGTACAAGACCGGCGACGCGGCCGTGATCGGCCAGGGCCTGTCGGGCACGGTCGACCTGCAGACCATCAAGCCGCTGTCGCTGCGCGAGCGCGTCATCACCGTCAACGTGCGCGGCGAAAAGAATTCGAAAGGCTCGATCAGCGCCGGTTCGCCGGACACCGGCAGCCGCATCAGCGCTTCCTACATCGACCAGTTCGCCAACCGCACGCTCGGCGTGGCGATCGGCTATGCGCGCCAGGACAAGCCGAACGTGCACCAGCAGTTCGAGACCTGGGACTGGGTGGACGACACCAACGTCGTGCCGGGCTCGACCGTCAAAGTGCCAAAGGGCATGAAGTCGATGGCCACCACCGGCGACCAGGTGCGCGACGGCCTGATGGGTGTGCTGGAATGGCGTCCGAACCGCAACTTCAGCTCGACCTTCGACGTCTATCATTCGCGCTTCGACCAGGAAGAAATCCGCCGCGGCATCGAAATGCCGCTGAAGGACGACGGCGAAGTGCGCTTCTCGAACGCGACCGTGGTCAACGGCACCGCGATCGCCGGCACCGCCAACAACGTCAATCCGGTCGTGCGCAACAACCGCATGACGCGCGACGACAAGCTGACCGCCTTCGGCTGGAACAACCGCTACAGCAGCGGCGACTGGGTCGGCATCATCGACATCAGCCGCTCGAAGGCTGACCACAAGGAAGAGCTGATCGAGATCAACGCCGGCCGCGCCGTGCGCCAGACCCTGGACTACAGCTACAACGGCGGCACCATTCCGCAACTGTCGCTGTCGGGCGTGTACGACGATCCGTCGCAGATCGCCATCGGCGGCCAGTTCGGCGACGGCTATGTCAACGCCCCGAACATGACCGACAAGATGACGTCGTTCCGTGTCAGCCTCGAGCGCAAGTTCTCCGACGGTCCGTTCAGCAGCCTGGAAGTCGGCTACAACCACTCCAAGCGCGAGAAGGAGAAGGAACACCTGGAAACCGGCTTCACCAAGCTGGGTGACGGCACCTTCGCGCCGGGCGTGCTCAACGGTGTGCAGGACCTGTACGCGCTGCAGAATGCGCTGAGCTGGGACATCGACGCGGTGCTGGCGAATAACTTCGGTCCGTTCACCCCATCGGTCCTGGTGCCATGGGGCGCGACCAAGAACTGGTCGATCGAAGAAAAGGTCAAGACCGGCTACGCCAAGCTGAACATCGACACCGAACTGATGTCGATGCCGCTGCGCGGCAACATCGGCATCCAGGTGATCGACACCGACCAGAGCTCGACCGCGAACACGCTGCGCGCCTGGCCGTTCGCCGACCTGGTGCCGCTGACCGACGGCAAGAAATACACCGACTACCTGCCGAGCGTGAACCTGGCCTGGAGCCTGCCGGACCAGCAGTTCATCCGCTTCGGCGCCGGCAAGACCCTGGCGCGCGCCAAGCTGAACCAGCTGAACGCCGCGCTGGAAGTCGGCCTGACCGCGCAGACCACCGGCACCCCATGGGGCAACGGCGGCAACGCCCAGCTCGATCCATGGCGCGCCAAGCAGGTCGACCTGTCGTACGAAAAATACTTTGGCAACAAGGGCTACATCTCGGCCGCCGGCTTCTACAAGGACCTGTCCTCGTATATCTACAGCGTGACCGTGCCGCGTGACTTCTCGGAGTTCAACCTGCAGGGCGCCCTGACCAATATCGGCACCATGACCCAGCCGATGAACGGCGAAGGCGGCACCCTGAAGGGCCTGGAGTTCGCGGCCTCGACCCCGCTGGACATGATCCACCCGATGCTGGACGGCTTCGGCATCACCGCCAACGCCTCGTTCACCAACAGCGAGATCTCGATCGTCGACCAGCGCTTCGGCAGCCTCGGGATCCCGCTGCCGGGCCTGTCCAAGCGCGTGTTCAACGTCACCGCCTACTACGAGAAAGACGGTTTCTCGGCCCGCGTCAGCCAGCGCTACCGCAGCGACTTCGTGGGTGAAATCGGCGGCATCGGCGGCGCAACCGAGCTGACCTACGTGAAAGCTGATAAAGTGGTCGACCTGCAACTGGGTTACGACTTCAAGCAGATCGAAGGCCTGTCGGTGCTGTTCCAGGTGAATAACCTGACCGACACCGCCTTCCGCAGCTACGCCGGCACCGAAGACCGTCCGCGCGGCTACAGCAAGTATGGCCGCCAGATGCTGCTCGGCCTGAACTACAAGCTGTAAGCAATACACTGGTTGAACGGCACGCCGCCCAGCGCGGCGTCTGCCAGCCCTTGCAGGTTTCGCCTGCAAGGGCTTTTTGTTTTTTTCGGATTCTGTGGTTTTGCCTCATAATCCACGCCTGTTTAGTCCACGCAGCGCCCTATTTAGCGCCTTGCGCGGGGCGACGGTGTAAACTATCGCTTTCGTTTCTACTTATTTAAGAGCAACTCCTTTATGTCTGACACCCCAATCCCATCGTTTTCCGACCTCAATCTTTCGGCGCCTGTTCTGAAAGCATTGAAAGACGTCGGCTACGAAACGCCGTCGCCGATCCAGGCTGCCACCATTCCTTTGCTGCTGGAAGGGCGCGACGTGTTGGGGCAGGCCCAGACCGGGACCGGCAAGACCGCGGCCTTCGCGCTGCCGATCCTGTCGAATATCGACGTCAAGAAAACCGCTCCGCAAGCGCTGGTGCTGGCGCCGACGCGTGAACTGGCGATTCAGGTCGCCGAGGCCTTCCAGAGCTACGCCGCCCACATCAAGGGCTTCCACGTGCTGCCGATCTACGGTGGCCAGAGCTATGGTCCGCAGCTGTCGAGCCTGCGCCGCGGCGTGCACGTCGTCGTCGGCACTCCGGGCCGCGTCATCGACCACATCGAGAAGGGCTCGCTCGACCTGTCGCAGCTGACCACCCTGGTGCTGGACGAAGCCGACGAAATGCTGCGCATGGGCTTCATCGACGACGTCGAGCAGATCCTGCAGCAAACCCCGGAAGGCCGCCAGACCACGCTGTTCTCGGCCACCATGCCGCCGGCGATCAAGCGCATCGCCAAAACCTATCTGCGCGATCCGGCCGAGGTCACCGTGGCCGCCAAGACCGGCACCGCCGACAATATCAAGCAGCGCTACTGGCTGGTGGCCGGCATGCACAAGCTCGACGCGCTGACCCGCATCCTCGAGGCCGAGCCGTTCGACGGCATGATCATCTTCGCGCGCACCAAGCTGGGCACCGAGGAACTGGCGACCAAGCTGCAGGCGCGCGGCTTCGCGGCCACCGCCATCAATGGCGATATGGCCCAGCAACAGCGCGAGCGCACCATCGAGCAGCTCAAGAACGGCAAGATCGACATCCTGGTGGCGACCGACGTCGCGGCGCGCGGCCTCGACGTCGAACGCATCAGCCACGTGATCAACTACGACGTGCCGTCCGATCCAGAGAGCTACACGCACCGCATCGGCCGCACCGGCCGGGCAGGGCGCAGCGGCGACGCGATCCTGTTCATCACCCCGCGCGAGCGCGGCCTGTTGAAAGCCATCGAGCGCGCTACCCGCCAGCCGGTCTCGCCGCTCGAGCTGCCGACCATCAAGGCGGTCAATGAAGTGCGCATTACCCGCTTCAAGGACCAGATCCGCACCACGCTGGCCGAGGGTGGCCTGGACGTGTTCCGTTCGCTGATCGAAGACATCGAGCGCGACGACAATGTGCCGGCGATCGATATCGCGGCCGCGCTGGCCAAGCTGGCGCGCGGCGACGAGCCGCTGCTGCTGACCAAGCCTGATCGCGAAGCGCGTCCCGAGTTCGTGCCGTCGCAGCGCGAGTTCGGTGGCGGCGCCCAGGAACGCGCGCCGCGTGCGCCGCGCGGCGACTGGGAAGAGCGTCCGGCGCGTCCCGCACGCGAGCCTGGCTTCAAGAAAGAGCGCGTGATGCGCGATCCCGAGCCGGGCATGGCCACCTTCCGCATCGAAGTCGGCTTCGCCCATGGCGCCAAGCCGGGCAATATCGTCGGCGCGATCGCCAACGAAGCCAATATCCCGTCCAAGCATATCGGCCGCATCGAGATCTATGACGATTACTCGACCCTGGATCTGCCGGACGATATGCCCAAGGACCTGGTCGAGCACCTGAAGACCATCTGGGTCGCGGGCCGCCAGCTGGCCATCACGCGCGACGGCGAAACCCCGGCTACGCCGCCGGCCAAGAAGCCATATGCCGCGAAGGGCGTCGAGCGTCGCCTGGGTGAAAAGCCGACCGCGAAGAAGCCGCATCGCAAAGGTCAGGCGTAACCATGTAGTCGAACAATCGCGCTCGCTGTTGTTTGACTACAAAATTCTTCCCTGATGCTGAGTTGTCGTGGTGTCCTCACTATGAGGACACCACGATTGACACTCAGAAACCACCATGTTATTTTGCTACAGATACGCTGGCCGGACTGTAGTCGTCCTTTTTCGTCCCTTCCGGCCTCGCACCGCATCCTGCACAAGGCACTGACGGCACGCTTTTAGCGAGCGGCCGTGCAATCACACACGAGAGAAGCCCGTTTGCCGGGCCAGATTGGGGACACACAATGGATATGCAATCGACCGTGGGGAAGCCGCGCCTGTCGTTCTGGCAGCTGTGGAACATGAGCTTTGGTTTCTTCGGCATCCAGTTCGGCTTCGCGCTGCAGAACGCCAATACCAGCCGCATCTTCGCCACCCTTGGCGCCGATCCCGACAACCTGGCCCTGTACTGGCTGGCGGCGCCGGTCACGGGCCTGCTGGTCCAGCCCATCATCGGCTACCTGAGCGACAATACCTGGCACCCGAAATGGGGCCGCCGCCGTCCCTTCTTCTTCATCGGCGCCGTGCTGGCGGCGATCGCGCTGTTCCTGATGCCTAACTCCACCGCGCTGTGGATGGCGGTTGCCGTATTGTGGATGATGGACGCGGCCATCAACGTGTCGATGGAGCCGTTCCGCGCCTTCGTGGGCGACAAGCTCGACCCGGCCCAGCAGACCGCGGGCTACGCGATGCAGACCTTCTTCATCGGCTGCGGCGCCGTCATCGCCTCGCTGCTGCCGACCTTCTTCGAGAGCATGGGCGTGTCCAACGCCGCCGTCGGCGGCGTGATCCCGGACACCGTGCGCTACTCGTTCTACGCCGGCGGCCTGGTGTTCTTCCTGGCCGTGAGCTGGACCGTGCTGTTCGCCGACGAACTGCCGCCGCCCGACATGGACGCCTTCCACAGGGAGCGCAAGGCCTCGCGCGGCGTGGGCACGATGTTCGTCGAGATCCTGGGCGGCTTCGGCAAGATGCCGCGCACCATGGTGCAGCTGGCCTTCGTGCAGTTCTTCACCTGGATCGCGCTGTTCGCGATGTGGATCTATACCGGCACCGCGATCGCCGACAACGTCTACGGCACCACGGATGCGCAATCGAGCGCCTACCAGGACGCCGGCAACTGGGTCGGCATCATGTTCGCGGTATACAGCGGCGTGTCGGCGCTGGCCGCCTTCATCCTGCCGGTGTTTGCCCGCGCCACCTCGCGCAAGATCGTGCACGCGACCTGCCTGGTCATCGGCGGACTGTCGCTGGCCAGCATGTTCCTGATCACCGACAAACAGATGCTGGTGCTGCCGATGATCGGCATCGGCATCGCCTGGGCCTCGATCCTGACCATGCCGTACGCGATCCTGGCCGGTGCGTTGCCGGCCAAGCGCATGGGTTACTTCATGGGCCTGTTCAACTTCTTCGTCGTGATCCCGCAGATCGTCAGCGGCCTGCTGCTGGGCAGCATCACCAAGCACCTGTTCGACGGCCATGCGGTGCTGACCCTGGTGCTGGGCGGCGGCTGCATGCTGGTCGCGGCGCTCCTGACCCTGTTCGTCACCGACAAGGCGGCGCCGGTCTCGAAGGCCTGATCCAGGCGGATTCCGCCAACCACCCGCCCACGCGCGCCGTCATTTTTGCGGCTGTCGTATCGTAATGTTTTACTAACATATTCGCCCTGACCAGTCCTGGTCGGGGTGACTATGTGAGCGCAAACTTACCCAGACAGGAGCACAGCATGACCATCCAGACCGTCGCGACCACCCCGTTCGCCGGGCAGCGTCCCGGCACCTCGGGCCTGCGCAAGAAGGTGACCGAGTTCCAGCAGCCCGGCTACCTCGAGAATTTTGTCGAATCCATCTTCCTGACCCTGGGCGAAGGCAAGTGCCGTCACCTGGTGGTGGGCGGCGACGGCCGCTATTTCAATCGCGAGGCGATCCAGACCATCCTGCGCATGGCCGCCGCGCACGGCGTCGAGAAGGTGCTGGTGGGCCGCGGCGGCATCCTGTCGACGCCGGCCGTGAGCTGCGTGATCCGCAAGCACGCCTGTCATGGCGGCATCGTGCTCTCGGCCAGCCACAACCCGGGCGGGCCGGATGGCGACTTCGGCATCAAGTACAACATCGAGAACGGCGGCCCGGCGCCCGAGAAGATCACCGACGCGATCTACGAGCACACCAGGGCGCTGACGCAGTACCGCATCGTTGATGCGCCGGCCGTGGACCTCGACCGGCTGGGCACGACCCGCATCGAGAACATGACCATCGAGGTGATCGATCCGGTCGCCGACTACGCCGAGCTGATGGGCCGCCTGTTCGACTTCGATGCGATCCGCGCGCTGTTCGCCAGCGGCTTCCGGATGCGCTTCGACGCCATGCACGCGGTCTCGGGGCCGTATGCCAGGGCGGTGCTCGAGGACATCCTGGGCGCGCCCGCCGGCACCGTGGTCAATGGCCAGCCGCTGCCTGACTTCGGCGGCGGCCATCCCGATCCGAACCCGGTCAATGCCGCCGACCTGGTCGCGGCGATGGCGGCGCCGGATGCGCCCGACTTCGGCGCCGCCTCCGACGGCGACGGCGACCGCAACATGATCGTTGGCCGCGGCATCGCCGTCACGCCGTCGGACAGCCTGGCCATCATCGCCGCCAACGCCACCGTGGCGCCGGGCTACGCGGACGGCATTACCGGCATCGCGCGCTCGATGCCGACTTCACAAGCGGCCGACCGCGTGGCCGAGGCGCTCGGCATCTCCTGCTTCGAGACGCCCACCGGCTGGAAGTACTTCGGCAACCTGATGGACGCCAACCTCGCCACCCTGTGCGGCGAGGAGAGCTATGGCACCGGCTCCATCCACATCCGTGAGAAGGATGGCCTGTGGGCCGTGCTGTTCTGGCTCAACCTGCTGGCCGTTCGGCGCCAGTCGGTCGGGGAGATCCTGCGCGCGCACTGGGCCCGCTTCGGCCGCAACTATTATTCGCGCCACGATTACGAGGCGGTCGAGGCCTCGGCGGCAACCGCCATGATGGATGCGCTGCGCGCGCGCCTGCCGGAGCTGGCGGGCCAGACGCTCGACGGCCATCACGTGGCCCAGGCCGACGACTTCGAATACAACGACCCGGTCGACAACTCGTGCTCCACGGGGCAGGGCGTGCGCATCATCATGAGCGACGGTTCGCGCATCGTGTTCCGCCTGTCCGGCACCGGCACCGAAGGCGCCACCGTCCGTCTCTATCTCGAGCGCTACGAGGCCGATCCGGCGCGCCACGACCTGGACACCCAGCAAGCCTTGCAGGGCTTGATCGCCGTTGCCGAGAGCGTGTCCGGCCTGCGCCGGCGCACCGGCCGCAACGAACCCACCGTCATCACCTGACACCCACCCACCTACAGGAAACCGCATGAAATTACCCGTCCTTGCCGCCTCCATGCTGATCGCCTTCGGCGCGCTGTCGTCCGTCTCGTCCGCCATCGCACAAACGAAAGCGCCTGCCGGCAAACCCTTCGTCTGGGAGAACGCGACCGTCTACTTCCTGCTGACGGACCGCTTCAACAACGGCAATCCGGCCAACGACAAGGCGTATGGCCGCAAGGACGATGCCGCGACGATGCGCGGCTTCATGGGCGGCGACATCGCCGGCATCACGGCGAAGATCAAGGAAGGGTATTTCAACGACCTGGGCGTGAACGCGATCTGGTTCACGCCGGTCGTCGAGCAGATCCACGGCTCGACCGACGAGGGCACCGGCAAGAGCTACGGCTTCCACGGCTACTGGGCGAAGGACTTCACCGCGCTGGACGCGGCCTTCGGCACCGAGGCCGAGCTCAAGGAGCTGGTCGACACGGCGCACGCGAACGGCATCCGCATCGTGTTCGACGTGGTGATGAACCACACCGGGCCGGTGACGAAGCAGGATCCGGTGTGGCCGGCAGCGTGGGTGCGCACCGGCCCGCAGTGCACCTACAAGGACGCGCGCACCACGATGGATTGCACGCTGGTGGCGAACCTGCCGGACTTCCTCACCGGTAGCAATGCCAACGTCGAGCTGCCGCCGCAGCTGGCGGCGAAATGGAAGAAGGAAGGGCGCTACGAGCGCGAAGTCAAGGAACTGGACGACTTCTTCAAGCGCACCGGCTATCCGCGCGCGCCGCGCTACTACCTGATGAAGTGGCATGCGGACTGGGTGCGCAAGTACGGCATCGACGGCTTCCGCGCCGACACCGTCAAGCATACCGAGCCCGGACTGTGGAAGGAACTCAAGCAGGAAGCCAGCCTCGCCTTCGAGGACTGGAAGCGCGCCAATCCGAAGCAGCGCCTGGGCGAAGACAAGTTCTGGATGGTGTCCGAGGTCTACAACTACGAGATCAAGCACGCGCGCAAGTTCGACCTGGGCGGCGGCGAGGTCGTCGATTACCTGGATCAGGGCTTCGACAGCATGATCAGCTTCAGCCTGCGCAGCGACGCCAGGCAGCCTTACGAAAAGATCTTCTCGGATTATTCGAGGATCCTGCAAGGCGAGATGAAGGGCTATTCGGTCCTGAACTACATCAGCTCGCACGACGACGGCAGTCCCTTCGATCCGCTGCGCGAGCGCCCGTTCGAATCGGCCAACAAGCTGCTGCTGGCGCCGGGCGCCGCCCAGATCTACTACGGCGACGAGACCGCGCGCATCCTGCGCGTCGAAGGCGCCGAGGGCGACGCCACCCTGCGTTCGTTCATGAACTGGGACGAGCTGAAATCGAACGCGGAACGTGGCATGCACCGCGTGGCCGACATCCGCGCGCACTGGGCGCGCCTGGGACGCTTCCGCGCCGCCCACCCGGCGGTCGGCGCAGGTGCGCACCAGATGATCAGCCATAGCCCGTACACCTTCAAGCGCACCTGGGAAAAGAATGGCGTGAGCGACCGCGTGGTGGTGGCGCTCGACCTGCCAGGAGGCCAGCCGGCCACGATCCAGGTCGGCGGCGTGTTCCACGACGGCGCCACGGTGCGCGACTGGTACACCGGCAAGACCGCCGTGGTCAAGGGCGGCAAGGTGCGCTTCGACACCGCCGCTCCGGTGGCGCTGATCGCCCAGGACTGATGTTGGCATCGCGGCGCACGGCGGCGACTGTGCGCCGTGCGCCAATTTGCTATCCCATGTCATGCGACCCGCATGATTTCCTGCCGCGCGGAATTCCCGGCCGCGCCGCGCTGCCTCTGAGCGAACACTGCTAAGCTGCTAATACATTCATGTTTTGCGGACCAGCCGCCGATGAGCGTGCGGCCGCAGCGCGTCAATGCCGACCGACGCGAGAGGGGAGAGAACATGCGCAGCATGAGCAGAGCAAGAATGATTTATCGCCTGGTGCGGGGGCGGGCGCGCCTGGAGGTGAAGAACGTCGCGCCGCAACCGGGCCTGCATGCGCTGGGCGGCGAGGACGGCGACGAAGTCCTGACCGAATCGCCCGACCCCAAGCTCGACTACATCACCCGCCTGGCCGTGCAGGCCAGCGGCGCCGAGATCGGCGGCATCAGCCTGATGTTCAAGTCGCGCATCTGGCTGCCGTCGCACATCGGCATCCAGGGCAGCTTCCTTCCGCGCGAAGGGTCGTTCTGCGACCGCGCCCTGGACGTCGGGGGCGACTGGTTCGAGGTGCCTGACGCCAGCCTCGATCCGCGCTTCGCGGCCAATCCGCTGGTGGCCGAGCCGCCGCGCTGCCGTCACTACGCCGCCGTTCCGCTGCGCGGCGAGAGCGAGCACCTGCTGGGCAACCTGTGGGTGATGAGCGCCAGCGCGCGCACGCTCGACGTCGCCCAGGCCGCCCAGTTGCGGCTGCTGGGACGGATCGCGGCCGACCTGCTCGAACTGCGCTACTGCGATCCGGTCACCGGCATGTTCAACCGCGCGGTGTTCCTGCACCACCTGCAACGCCTGCTGCTGGAAGAAGAGGGCGCGCTGGTCACCGTCGGCATGGTCGACCTGATCGGCTTTCGCCAGGTGAATGACCTGTTCCGGCGCGAGACGGGCGACCGCATCCTGCGCCTGATGGGCAAGCGCATCGAGGACTGGGCCGACGGCGCGCTGCTCGGCCACCTCGGCGCCGACCAGTTCGCGTTCGCCCTGCTCGCGCGCCCCGAGGAGATCGACGCCCATCTCGCGCGCCTGTGCGCCGCCATCGACCAGCCCTTCGAGGTGGAGCCGGGCTGCATGCACACCCTGCATGCGCGCATCGGCATCCGGCGCCAGGCCTTGCCGTGCGAGGAAAGCGCCGACGGCTTGCTGGATGCCGCCGACATCGCGATGTCCTCGATCCGCCAGCAGCAGGGCGCCAGCGTCGTGCACGAGTACGATGCGGCGCTGATGGCGCGCGCGCGCCTGCGGTACGAGTTGCGCGAAGCCATGCGCGGCGCGCTGCGTTTCGGCCGCCTCGAGGTGCATTACCAGCCCCAGGTCGACGTGGCTCATGGACGCCTGATCGGGCTGGAGGCCCTGGTGCGCTGGCGCCATCCGGCCTACGGCCTGGTGGGCCCGGGGATGTTCGTGCCCCAGGCAGAGAGTTCGGGCCGCATCTTCGAGCTCGACATGCACGTGCTGGACCTGGTCTGCCGCGACCTGATGGCCTGGCGCGCGCGCGGACTGGCGACGCCGCCGGTGGCGCTGAACTTCTCGCGCGCCTCGCTGATGCACACCCAGGTCTTCGCGCGCCTGGCCGAGATCCTCGAGGCCACCGGCGTGCCGGGCGAGCTGCTCGAATTCGAGGTCACCGAGAGCCAGCTGCTCGACTCGCCGACGCTGCTGCACCAGCGCATCTCGGCGCTGCGCGCGCTCGGGGTGCGGGTCGCGGTCGACGACTTCGGCACCGGCTACTCGAACCTGGACGCGCTCACCAGCTTCCCCTTCGACCGGCTCAAGGCCGACCGCCGCTTCGTGCACGGCGTGGCGAGCGACGCCCGCACCGCCGGCGTGTTCGCCCTGATCCAGGGCATCGCCGCCGTGTTCGACGCCGAGCTGCTGTGCGAAGGCCTGGAGGACGAGGCCGACCTGTCCTGGCTGGCCGAGCGCGGCGTGCACTGCGTGCAGGGCTGGTACTTCAGCCGCGCGCAGCCGGTGCAGGCGATCGAGCGCATCCTGGGCCGCTTCCAGGAAGCGCAGGACGCGCCGCTGTCGGTGCCCGAAATGCGCGCCTTGCTGGCCTGAGTTTCTGCATATCGAATCGGTGGCGATCCGGGTTAGACTGGTGGTTCCGTCAACTTTGCACAGATTGCCATGCCAGTCTTTACACGTATCGCCCGTGCCGTCGCGGGAGCGGGTCTCGCCCTCGCGCTGCTGCCGGCCCAGGCCTTCGCCCAAGCCGCGTCCGAGCCGGTCTACGGTCCCGAGCTGGAAGAGTTCACCTATCCCGAACCGACGCAGCAATACCGCTTCAAGTCCCAGGGCGTCGATCTCCAGATGACCTATATGGACGTCAGGCCGGTCAAGCCGAACGGCCGCACCGTGGTGCTCATGCACGGCAAGAACTTCTGCGGCGCGACCTGGGACGGCACCACCAAGGCCCTGACCCAGGCCGGCTACCGCGTCGTGGTGCCCGACCAGGTCGGCTTCTGCAAGTCGACCAAGCCGCAGCATTACCAGTACACCTTCCAGCAGCTGGCCGACAACACCCGCAAGCTGCTCGAATCGATCGGCGTGAAGAAGGCGATCGTCATCGGCCACTCGACCGGCGGCATGCTGGCCACGCGCTATGCGCTGATGTATCCGGAGCTGACCGACCAGCTGGTGATGATCAACCCGATCGGCCTGGAAGACTGGAAGAACCTCGGCGTGCCGTCGCTGGGCGTGGACAAGTGGTACGAGCGCGAGCTGAAGACCTCGGCCGAGCGCGTGCGCGAATACGAGCGCACCACCTACTACAACGGCCAGTGGAAGCCGGAGTACGAGGTGTGGGTGCAGATGCTGGTCGGTATGTACCGCGGCAAGGGCAAGGAGATCGTGGCCTGGAATTCGGCGCTGATCTACGACATGATCTATACGCAGCCGGTGGTCTACGAGTTCCCGCTCATCAAGGTGCCGACCTTCCTGTTGATGGGCCTGAAGGACACCACCGCGATCGGCAAGGACGCGGCGCCGGCCGCGATCCGTCCGAAGCTCGGGAACTACACGGTGCTGGCGCAGAAGACGAAGGAGGCGATTCCCGGCGCGAAGCTGGTGACTTTCCCGGAGATGGGGCATGCGCCGCAGATGCAGGATCCGGTGAAGTTCCACAAGGCGCTGGTCGACGGACTGGTGCGCTGATTGTCGTTGGGCCGGCGCTGCGGGAGCCGGCGCCGGCCCCATTCTCTTGCAATTCGTTCAATGGTATCCTTGCACGATGACCGTTGACCCAGACACCAAACTGAAACCCGCGCGCGCGGCCTTCGCCGACGGTCCGCGCCTGCTGGCCGACATCGGCGCCACCCATGCGCGCTTCGGTCTCGAGACCGCGCCCGGGGTCCTCTCCCAGGTGAGCGTGCTGCGCTGCGACGACTACGACGGCATCGTCCCGCTGCTGAACGCCTACCTGGCCGAGCATCCGAACCAGCGCATCAGCCACGCGGCTTTCGCGCTGGCCAATCCGATCAGCGGCGATTTCATCCGCATGACCAACCGCGACTGGCAGTTCTCGACCGACGAGGTGCGCCGCGCGCTGGGCCTGTCGACGCTCCTGATCGTGAACGACTTCACGGCGCTGGCGATGGCGCTGCCCGGCTTCCAGCCGAAAGACCTGCTGCAGGTCGGCGGCGGGCAGGCGCAGACGCACGCGGTGTCGGGCGTGCTCGGTCCCGGCACCGGCCTGGGCGTGTCGGGCGTGATCCCGACCATCGACGGCTTCGTGACCCTGGGCAGCGAGGGCGGCCACGTCAACTTCGCGCCGAGCGACGAGCGCGAATTCGCGATCCTGCAGTATGCCTGGCGCGAATGGAAGCACGTCTCGAACGAGCGCCTGATTTCCGGTCCCGGCATCGAACTGATCTACCGCGCGCTGGCGCAAAGAAACGGTGTGGAAGCTCCGGCGCGCAGCACCGCCGAGATCATGGGCGGCGCGCTGGACGCCGGCGACGCCCTGTGCCTGGAGGTGCTGGAAACCTTCGCTGGCATGCTGGGCAGCGCCGCCGCCAACCTGGCGGTGACGCTGGGCGCCTTCGGCGGCATCTTCATCGGCGGCGGCATCGTGCCGCGCATGGGCGAATGGTTCGCCACGTCGCCGTTCCGCGCCCGCTTCGAGGCCAAGGGCCGCTTCACCGACTACATCGCCCAGATCCCGACCTTCGTCATCATGACGCCGAACCCGGCCCTGTACGGCGTCTCGGCGATCCTGTCGGAACACCTGCGCGGGCGCAGCGGCGCCAACACGCTGATGGACCGCGTGCAGCAGCTGCGCCACGAACTGTCGCCGGCCGAGCAGCGCGTGGCCAGCCTGGTGGTCGACCATCCGCGCAAGGTGCTGTCCGAACCGATCGCCGAGATCGCGCGCCTGGCCGACGTGAGCCAGCCGACCGTGATCCGCTTCTGCCGCTCGCTGGGCTTCCAGGGCCTGGCCGAATTCAAGCTCAAGTTCGCCGGCAGCCTGACCGGCACCATCCCGGTGCGCCACAGCCAGGTGCGCGTCACCGACAGCACCCATGACCTGTCGGCGAAGGTGATCGACAACACGGTGTCGGCGATCCTGAAGTTCCGCGACGCGCTCGACGTGCATGCGATCGACCGCGCGATCGAACTGCTGCGGCGCGCGCGCCGGGTCGAGTTCTACGCGATGGGCAATTCGCGCGCGGTGGCGCTGGACGGCCAGCACAAGTTCTTCCGCTTCCGCATCCCGGCCGCGCTGTACGGCGACTCGCACCTGCTCAACCTGGCCGCCGGCCTGCTGGGGCCGGGCGACGTGGTGATCGCGATCTCCACCGGCGGCCAGCTGCCCGACCTGCTGGAGGCGGTCGACACGGCGCGCGCGCAAGGCGCCGACGTCATCGCCATCACCAGCAGCAAGTCGCCGCTGGCGAAGAAGGCCAGCGTGTGCCTGGCGGTCGACCACAGCGAGGACAGCACCACCTTCCTGTCGATGATCTCGCGCATCCTGCAGCTGCTGCTGATCGACATCATGTCGGTCGGGATCTCGCTGGGCGCGCAGGGGGAGGGCAGCCAGGGCAGCCAGGGCAGCCAGAACGACATCGAGCAGCGCCGGCTCCTGATCTCGCACCTCGATATCTGACCGGCGGCGTCATGCCACGCTGTCATGCCACTGTCACGGCGCGCCGCGACAATGCGGACAAGTCCGGCAACCGGAGACAGCCCATGCGGCACCCGCCATCCTCGCGCATCCTCGGCTGCGCATTCGTCGCGCTGCTGGCCAGCGGCTGCGCCAGCCACGACCTGAAGAACCCCGGCCAGTCCTGGCCCCCTTCGCCCAGCGTCATCGCCCACCGCGGCGCCTCGGCCCTGCGGCCCGAGCACACGCTGGCCGCCTACCGCAAGGCGATCGAGGACGGCGCCGACAGCGTCGAGCCCGACCTGGTCGCCACCCGCGACGGCGTGCTGGTGGCGCGTCACGAGAACGAGATCTCGGGCACCACCAACGTCGCCGAGCTGGCGCGGTTCGCCGCACGCAAGACCAGCAAGACCATCGACGGCGTGGCGGTCAGCGGCTGGTTCACCGAAGACTTCACGCTCGCCGAACTGAAACAGCTGCGCGCACGCGAGCGCATTCCCGCCAACCGGCCCGCCAACACGAGGTACGATGACCAGCATGCGATCCCGACCCTGCAGGAGATCATCGACCTGGTCGACGGCGAGAGCCGCGCGCGCAACAAGACCATCGGCCTGGTCCCGGAGCTGAAGCACCCGAGCTACTTCAAGTCGATCGGCCTGCCGCTCGAGCGCCGCCTGGTGGACGTGCTGGCGGCGAACGGCTACCGCGGCCGGGATGCGGCCGTGTTCATCCAGTCTTTCGAAACCGGCAACCTGAAGGAACTGCACGCGATGGCCGGCTACCGCCTGGTGCAGCTGGTGGCCGCTGACGGCGCCCCGCACGATGCGGTCGCCGCCGGCAGCGGCCTGACCTATGCCGACATGATCACGCCGGACGGACTGCGCGCCATCGCGCGCTATGCCGACGTGGTGGCGCCGTACAAGACCATCGTGATTCCGCGCGACGCGGGCGGCGCACTGGGCACGCCGACCCGCTTCGTCCGGGAGGCGCGCGGCGCCGGGCTGGCGATCCACGTGTGGACCATGCGGCCCGAGAATCCCTTCTTGCCGGCCGGGTTGCGCGCCGCGCCCACCGATTCGCCCAGCCAGCGCGGCGATGCTGCGGGCGAGATCCGCGCCTACCTGGAGGCCGGTGTGGACGCGATTTTCACCGACGATCCAGCCACTGGACGGGGGGCTGTTAATGCCATGCGGAAACATTAATTTGTATGCTGTCATGCGCTCGGCAGCGCATCGTATTGACTGGCGGGCGGCGAGTACGTAAAAGCGTCTACGCCACGCAACGCTCTCTTCGGAAACAGTAGTTTCCACTAGGAACCCAATGTAAGATTCGGCGGTGGACGCCCTCATCCCTGGCGTCCCCGCATTGTCCCGGCCTCGACCCGCCGCCCCCGAACCGGTATTTGGAAGAGCACCATCATCGTCACCTACGCCAACAACGAACAGGCCCGCCTTGCCGCGCTGGCCGAGCTTGAAATCCTCGACACGCCTCCCGAGACCCGCTTCGACCGCTACACGCGGCTCGCCGCGATGACCTTCGGCGTGCCGATCGCGCTCGTCTCGCTGATCGACGCCGACCGGCAGTGGTTCAAGTCGCGCACCGGTCTTGAACCGCAGGAGACGCCGCGCTCGATCTCGTTCTGCAGCCACACCGTGCAGGCGCGCGACATGCTGGTGGTGGAGGATGCCGCACGAGATCCGCGCTTCGCCGACAACGTCCTGGTGACGGGCGAACCGCATATCCGTTTCTATGCCGGGCAGCCGGTCTACAGCGATGGCCAGGCGGTCGGCACGCTGTGCATCATCGACCGCGCGCCGCGCGTCTTCAGCATCGAGGAGCGCCAGGTGCTGAAGGACCTGGCCGGACTGGTCGAAGTCGAACTGAATCACATGAAGGCGGTGATGGCGCGCATGCTCGCCGAGCAGGCGCTCAAGTCGCTCAACACCGAACTCGAAGCCCGCATCGCCGCCCGCACCGCCGAGCTGGAAGAGCGGATGGCCGAGTCCATGCGCATCCGCCTGCAGCTGGAAGAGAAACAGGAACTGCTGGACGCGGTGCTGGAATCGATCGACGTCGGGGTGGTCGCCTGCGACGCCATCGGCAACCTGACGCTGTTCAACCGCAGCGCGCGCGACTTCCACGGCCGCGACCTGAAGGCGGTGGCGCCGAGCGAATGGTCGCAGTACTACTCGCTGCACCACGCCGACGGCCGCACGCCGATGGAGATGGACGAGGTGCCGCTGGTGCGCGCGCTCAAGGGCGAGGTGGTGCGCGACGGCGCGATGGTGATCGCGCCGCACGGCCGCTCGCCCTGCACCCTGATGGCCAGCGGCCGGCCGCTGCGCAATGCCCAGGGCAAGACCCTGGGCGCGGTGGTGGCGATGAAGGATGTCACCGAGCTGAAGGCGTCGAGGGACCGGCTGGTCGAGAGCGAGGAGCGGCTGCGCACGATCACCGACAACCTGCCGGTGCTGATCGCGCATCTCGACCAGGACCACCGCTATGTGTTCGCCAACGCGGTGCACCAGTCCTGGCTGGGCAAGGCGCCTGAGCAGGTGGTCGGGCAGACCATGGTCGAGGCCTTCGGCGAAGAATACTGGTTGCAGCAGCAGGAAGCGCTGAAGGATGCCTTGGAAGGCAAGGCCTCGCAGTGTGAGCACGACATCGTGCGCAAGAAGCACATCCGCATCGTGCACTCGACCTTCCTGCCGCACCTGCGCGACGGCAAGGTGGTCGGCGTCTACATCCTCACCACCGACGCCACCGCGGCGCGCATGCACGAGCGTAACCTGCATGCGCTGGCGCATACCGATGCGCTGACTGGCATCCCGAACCGGCGCCAGTTCGAGCTGGCGCTGCAGGCGGCGGTGCAGCGCGCGCCGCAGCGCGAGCGCGCCTTCGCCCTGCTGTACCTGGACATCGACCACTTCAAGCGCATCAACGACAGCCACGGCCACGCGGTGGGCGACATGGTGCTGGTGGAGTTCGCGCGCCGCGTGCGCAATGTGGTGCGCAGCTCCGACCTGGTGGCGCGCCTGGCCGGCGACGAATTCACGGTGCTGCTCGACGAAGTCGGCTCGCCGCGCGACGTCGAGCTGGTGGCCAAGAAGATCATGCAGGCGATGGAAGCGCCGTTCGTGGTCGGTAGCCATGCGATTCCCGTGGGCGTCACCATCGGCGTCGGCCTGGCCGACGCGCCCGGCGTCACGGCGCAGGCGATCAGCGAGCTGGCCGACGGCGCGTTGTACGAGGCCAAGGGAAGGGGCCGCAACACCTTCGCCATCGCCCGGCTGGCCGACACGCTGGCGCTCGCCGCCGCCTGACCCTACTCCACGAACACCACGGCCGTGCGCGCCGGCACCGTGAAGGTCCCGCGGGCGCTGTCGAAGCGCGCCTCGCGCGCGCGCTGGTCCGCCGCGCCGCTTGCGGCATGCACCGGATGCAGGCGCAGCTTCTTGCCGCGCAGGAGCGCGGCGTCGATGGTGTGCGCCTTCTTGTCCACGTTCACCAGGTAGCCCAGGCCGGCGAAGTTCGCGCCGGGATAGCCCTGGCCGTCGATCCAGGCCGCGAGCACGGTCGGCACCTGCTGCGGGCCGGTGTTGAAGAAACGCAGGCGGGCATTGATGTCTTCCGCGCTGCGCAGGCGCAGCAGCGTGGAGCTGGCGCGGATTTGCAGCAGGTCGCGGAAGGCGTCGCGCGCGAACGCGATGTCGCCAGGGGCCGGCTTCAGGGCCGCGTTGGCCAGCAGCGGCTTGAACAGCGGCCAGTCCTTCGCGTTGTCGGCGGCGGGCGGCAGGCCGGTGCCGAAGAAGTTGTCCCGGTAGGTCCAGTCGAGACGGTTGAACCAGTCGCCCGAATTGAAGCTGTTGCGGTCCAGGGATTTCGAGCGCAGCACGTCGATGCCGGCGTGGTAATAGGCCACGCCCTGGCTGAAGGCGTTGATCGCCATGCCCAGCGCCTGCACCCGCGCGCGCTCGGCAGCGCTGGTCGCCACTGGCAGCTTGAGCGCGTTGATGTCGTACAGGGTCTGGTTGTCATGGTTCTCGACGTAGTTCACGGCCTCGGCCGGCTGGCTGGCATAGCCGGCCGGCTGGTTGCCGCCGTAGACGATGTCCTGCAGCTGGCGCACCTTGCCGTCGAAGGTCTGCATCGGGAAACTCCGCACCGAGCCGGCCAGGCCGACGCGGATCAGGTCGGCCGCGCGCAGCAGGGCATCGGGCTTGGCGTCGCCGCCCAGTGCATTCGGGTCGTACGCCAGGCCGTTGATATAGCCCTGCTGGCGGACGACGATCTCGCCCGAGTCGCCCGGTGAGCCGCCGCGCACGGCGTCGCGCGCGCGATCGCTGAAGGTGCCGATGCCGGTGCCGTTCAGCGACAGCTGCGAGGCCTGCACGAAGCGCGCGCCGTCGGCAACCTCGCCGAAGTTCCAGCCTTCGCCGATCAGCTGCACGTGGCGGCCGGCGGCCTCGTTCACCTCTTTCTGCAGGCGTTCCATCGCCGCGCGCGGCTGGTGGCCCATCAGGTCGAAGCGGTAGGAATCGATCTTGTAGTGGCGGGTCCAGAGCACCGACGAGTCGATCATCAGCTTGGCCATCATCGTGTTCTCGGTGGCCGTGTTGAAGCAGCAGGTCGAGGTCTCGATGGCGCCTCGCGCATCCAGGCGGTGGTAGTAGCCCGGCACCACGCGGTCGAGGATCGATTTTTCTTCCTGGCCGGCGATGAAGGTGTGGTTGTAGACCACGTCCGTGCCGACCCGCAGGCCGGCATTGTGCAGGTTCATCACCATCTCGCGGAACTCGACGATGCGGCGCGCGCCATCCTGCGGGTCGCTGGCGTAGCTGCCCTCGACCGCGTTGAAGTGCTGCGGGTCGTAGCCCCAGTTGAAGCAGTCGGTATGCGCGGTCTTGCCGATCAATGCCTGCTGGCTTTCGCCGTCCGGCGCGCCGGACGGTTGCGGCATCGCGCAACCCACTTCCGGGATGCTGCCGATGTCGTACACCGGCAGCAGGTGCACGTCGGTCAGGCCGGCTTGCGCCAGCGCGCGCAGGTGCTTCATGCCGTTCGAGTTCGTCTCGGAAAAGGCGGTGTACTTGCCGCGCTTGGACTCTGGCACGGTCTCGTCGATCAGCGAGAAGTCGCGCACGTGCAGCTCGTAGATGACCATGTCGGTCGGGGCCTGCACCGTGGCCGGCGGACGGGTGTCGTCCCAGCCGCGCGGCTTGAGGTGCGGCGCATCGAGGTCGGCGATGTAGCTGCGCTTCGAATCCGCGTTCAGGCTGACCGAATACGGATCGGTGACCAGGTTGCGCACCAGGCCGGCGCCGGGCACGACGACGTCGACCGCGTATTTGTAATACGTGCCCGACAGGTCGCGCGGCAGGCTGGTCGCCCAGGCGCCGGTCTTCTCGTCGAGCTGCATCGCGTGCACGGCGCTCGCCTTGGCCGTCGGGCCGTCATAGGTGCAGACCGCCACCTGGCGCGCGGTCGGCGCCCACAGCTTGAAGCCGGTCTGGTTCGCGGTTGGCGTGGCGCCGAGGTCGGGGATGGCTTCGGCGGCGGCGTACAGGTCGTCGAGCGCCCCGGCCGACTGGATGCGGGTGGCGGCGACCACCATGCCGCGCGCGTCTTCCTGCACCAGCACCAGCTGTTCGCGGTGCAAGGCGGGCAGGCGCGACAGGTCGCCGTCCGCCACGCGCAGGGTCGGACCGGTGGCGACCCATTTGAAACGCTCGCTTGCGGCTTGCGGGACGGCGGTGGGCGAGATGTCGAGCTTGATCGAACCGGCGGCGCCGGCGACCTTGCCGCCGGCCTTGGCATTGATCGATGCGGCAGGGGAGTGGTACAGGCGGAAGCGCCCATCGAGCGGGGCGCCGGGCCAGCGCACCAGGCGCTTGTCGAGCCAGACGGCGCGCGCGTCGAGCTGTTCGCCATTGGCTTGCAGGACTTCCTGGAAGCCGGCGCTGTTGCAGGTATCGAGAGGCACGGCCGCATAGGCGGTCGTGGAGAGTGAGGCCGCGACGAGGGCGAGATGAAGTTTGCTCATGTAGGGTGGACGGGTCCCCCGTCCACGCGTTCAAGCGACCGGAGCACACCGCCAGGATAGACAGGTTTGAGGGAGATTGGACGCGTGGACGGCAGAGCCGTCCACCCCACGATTTACGCGGCGTTGCCGCGATAATGGTCGACCATCTTGTAGCGCGTCGCATACCAGCCGAACACCAGCGCCGACAGCAGCGCGAAGCCGGCGAAGAAATACATCTGCGCCGCCATCACGCCCATGCCGGTGCCTTCGATATAGCCCACCACCGACTCGTTCTTGACGCTCGCGTTCACGATCAGCACCCACAGGTTGCCGACCGTGACGGCCAGGTACCACAGGGCCATGATCACACCCTTCATCGAGGCCGGGGCCTGGCTGTAGGCGAATTCGAGGCCGGTCGCCGAGACCAGCACCTCGCCCAGGGTCAGCAGCGCATACGGCGCGATCTGCCAGGCGATCGAGACCGGATCGCCGGCGTCGAGCGCCACCTGCAGGTTGCCGACCACGATCCAGGCGGCGGCCGACAGCACGATGCCGGCGGTCATGCGGCGCAGCGGCGAAGGTTCGATGCCGAGTTTACGCAGCAGGGGGAACAGGAGCAGGTTGTTCACCGGGATCAGGATCATCACCAGCAGCGGATTCAGGGCCTGCATCTGGGCCGGGATGACGTCGAAGGTCCAGCCGAGGAAGCTGACCTGCGTCGTCATTTCATTGGCCTGCACGATCCAGGTCGAGGCCTTCTGGTCGAACAGCGACCAGAACGGCGTCACCAGCGCGAACACGATCAGGATGCGCAGCACGGCGCGCACGCCGTCCACGGCCTCTTGCGGATGGATGCCGCGCGCGCGGTCCAGCTGCATCGAGGCGCCGATGCCGCCGAAGGCCATCAGCAGCACCAGCGCGGTGCAGGCGCCGATCACGAAGCCCCACTGCACCGACATCGCCAGCGAGACCACGGCGCCCGCGGCGCCGATCAGGGCCACGTTCAGGCCCGGACGGCCCTGGCCGGGTTCCTTGGCCAGAAGGGCGGTCTTGGCCACCTGCATGAAGGAGTGCGGATTCGGCGGCGCCGGCGGCACGTGCACGTATTTCTTCTTGCCGCTCCAGAACACCATGGTGGCGATGAACATCAGGATGCCGGGCACGCCGAAGGCCCAGGCCGGACCGTAGTCGCGCAGCAGCACCGGCATCAGCAGCGAAGCGAAGAACGAGCCGAAGTTGATGATCCAGTAGAAGGCGTCGAACACGATCTTCGCCTTGTCCTTGTTGGTCTGGTCGAACTGGTCGCCGACGAAGGAGGCCACCAGCGGCTTGATGCCGCCCGAGCCGAGCGCGATCAGGAACAGGCCGAAATAGAAGCCGTTGACGTTGTCCTCGAAGATGGCCAGGCAGGCGTGGCCCGCGCAATACACGAGGCTGAGCCAGAACACCGTGTTGTACTTGCCGAAGTAGCGGTCGGCCAGCCAGCCGCCCAGCAGCGGGAAGAAGTACACGCCGATCACGAAGGTGTGGAACACGTGCTTGGCTTCGCCGGTGCGCATGTCTTCCGGCAGGAACATCAGGAGCGTCGTGATCAGGAAGGGCGTCAGGATGTTGCGCATCCCATAAAAGCTGAAGCGCTCGCAGCCTTCGTTGGCAATGATGTAGGGAATCTGCCGCGGCATTCGCCCGGAACCTGGTTTTGCTAGATCAGTCATCGACCGCTTCCTTGAAATGTCAAACAGACGCGATGCTATGACGAGGGCGGTTCACTTTGCAATAAAAATATTGTTGTGAAACAAACGAGAAACATATCGACGTAGTTTAGTTACGCACGCAACGCTGCTGGAAACGTTTTCGAAACGCCAAGGTATTGAATCGTAAGGATAAATTATGGATTTTTAGAAAACTTCCGGAATTGTCAAGTTTTGTTGCGTCCTGTATATTGCCTAGAATTCCAAACCACGGACCAGCCATGACCCAGATCCCGACCACGACGAATCCGAACTGGTGGCGCGACGCCATCATCTACCAGGTTTATCCGCGCAGCTACCTCGACACGAACGGCGACGGCATCGGCGACCTGGCCGGCATCACCGAGAAGCTCGACTACATCGCGAGCCTGGGCGTGGACATCGTCTGGCTGTCGCCGTTCTTCAAGTCGCCGATGCGCGACTTCGGCTACGACATCGCCGATTACTGCGACGTCGACCCGATGTTCGGCACCCTGGCCGACTTCGACCGCCTGGTCGCCAAGGCGCATGGCCTGGGCCTGAAGATCATGATCGACCAGGTGATGTCGCACACCGCCGACTCCCACCCCTGGTTCGTCGAAAGCCGTTCCAACCGCGACAACCCGAAATCGGACTGGTACGTCTGGGCCGATCCGCTCCCGGACGGCAACCCGCCGAACAACTGGCTGTCGGTGTTCGGCGGCTCGGCCTGGCAATGGGATACCCGCCGCAAGCAGTACTACATGCACAACTTCCTGGTGAGCCAGCCGCAGCTGAACTTCCACAATCCCGAGGTGCAGAAAGCCCACCTGGCGGCCCAGCGCTTCTGGCTCGAGCGCGGCGTCGACGGCGTGCGCCTGGACGCCTGCGTGTTCCACTTCCACGACCGCCAGTTGCGCAGCAATCCGCCGGCGCTGGTGCGCGACACCTCGACCGTGACCGACGTGAACCCGTACGGCATGCAGGCCCACATCTACGACAAGACCCAGCCCGAGAACATCGCCTTCCTGGAGCAACTGCGCGCCCAGCTGGATGAATTCGGCGCGGTCTCGATCGGCGAGATCAGCTCGGACGACGCGCTGGCCCAGATGAACGAGTACATGGCGGGCGGGAACAAGCTGCACATGGCCTACAGCTTCAACTTCCTGACGCCGGTGTTCACCGCTGCCCACATCCGCGCGCAAGTGGAAGACTTCGAGCGCCGCGTCGAGGAAGGCTGGGCTTCCTGGTCGGTCGGCAACCATGACGCGATCCGCGTGATGACGCGCTGGGGCGGCCCGCACGCCACCGCCGGCTTTGCCAAGATGGTGCTGGCGATGCAGCTCTCGCTCAAGGGCACCCCCTGCCTGTACCAGGGCGACGAGCTGGCGCTGCACGAAGCCGACGTGCCGTTCGAACTGCTGCAGGACCCGTACGGCATCACCTTCTGGCCCGAGTTCAAGGGCCGCGACGGCTGCCGCACCCCGATGCCGTGGCAGGCCGCCGCGCCGCACGCCGGCTTCACCACGGGCAAGCCGTGGCTGCCGGTCGAGCCCTCGCACGCCGCCGCCGCGGTCGACCTGCAGGACAAGGACCCCGATTCGATGCTGAACTTCCAGCGCCGCTTCATCGCCCTGCGCCGCACCATGCCGCAGCTGACGCGCGGCGAGATCGCCTTCATCGACGCGCCGGAGCCGGTGCTGGCCCTGCGCCGCGACCTGGAGGGCGAGCGCAGCGTGCTGGCGGCGTTCAACCTGTCGAACGCGGAAGTCACGTTCGACTGGCCGGCCACCGAAGCCACCGACCGCCTCGCGGTCGACGGCCTGGCCGGCGACGCCCGGGGCGGCCGCGTGACCCTGCCGCCGTTCGGCGCCTGGTTCGGCCTGGAACGCGCGGAGGGCTGATGACTATCCAGCAGGAGCCGGAAAAGTTCGCGCGCACGGCGTTCGCCGACGGCCCGCGCCTGCTGGCCGACATCGGCGCAACTCACGCGCGCTTCGCGCTGCAGACCGCGCCGGGAGTGTTTCGCTCGGTCCAGGTGCTGCGCTGCGACGACTTCGAGGGCATCGTCCCGCTGCTGCGCCATTACCTGGCAGAGCATGAGGACGTGCGGCTGAACCACGGCGCATTCGCGGTCGCCAACCCGATCAACGGCGACTACGTGCGCATGACCAACCGCGCCTGGGAGTTCTCCACCGACGCGGTGCGGCGCGAGCTGGGCCTGTCGACCCTGTTGATCGTCAACGACTTCACCGCGCTGGCCACCGCGCTGCCGGGCTTCGCCAAGGAAGACCTGATGCAGGTGGGGCCGGGCACGCCCGTGCCGGGCGCCGTCATCGGCGTGCTGGGGCCCGGCACGGGCCTGGGCGTGTCGGGCGGGATCCCGACCGCGGACGGCTTCGTCACGCTGGGCAGCGAGGGCGGCCACGTCAACTTCGCGCCGGCCGACGAGCGCGAGTTCGCCATCCTGCAATACGCCTGGCGCGAATGGCCGCACGTGTCGAACGAGCGCCTGATCTCGGGGCCGGGCATGGAAGTCATCTACCGCGCGCTGGCCGACCGCAACGGCGTCAGGGCCGAAGAGCGCAGCGCGGCCGCCATCGTGGCCGGCGCGCTCGAGGCCGACGACCCGCTGTGCCTGGAGACGCTGGAGTGCTTCTGCGGCATGCTGGGCGGCGCCGCCGCCAACCTGGCGGTGACCCTGGGCGCCTTCGGCGGCATCTTCATCGGCGGCGGCATCGTGCCGCGCCTCGGCGAATGGTTCGCGCGCTCGCCGTTTCGCACGCGGTTCGAGGCCAAGGGACGCTTTTCCGACTACCTGGCGGATATCCCGACCTATGTGATCACCACGCCGAACCCCGCCTTCCACGGCGTGGCGACCATCCTGGCCGAGCACCTGCGCGGGCGCAGCGGCGCCAACACGCTGATGGAACGCATCGGGCAACTACGCGAAGAGCTGTCGCCGGCCGAGGCGCGGGTGGCGACGCTCGTGCTCGAGCATCCGCGCACGGTGCTGAACGAACCGATCGCCGAGATCGCGCGCCTGGCCGACGTGAGCCAGCCGACCGTGATCCGCTTCTGCCGCTCGCTGGGCTTCCAGGGCCTGGCCGAATTCAAGCTCAAGTTCGCGAGCAGCCTGACCGGCGCGATCCCCGTGCGCCACAGCCAGGTGCGCATGAGCGACAGCACCCACGATCTGTCGGCCAAGGTGATCGACAACACGGTCTCCGCCATCCTGCGCTTCCGCGACCAGCTCGACGTGCGCTCGCTCGACCGCGCGATCGAACTCGTGAGCCGCGCGCGGCGCGTCGAGTTCTATGCGCTCGGCAATTCGCGCGCGGTGGCGCTGGATGGCCAGCACAAATTCTTCCGTTTCAAGATCCCGACCGCGCTGTATGGCGACGCCCACCTGTTCACGCTGGCCGCGGGCTTGCTGGGGCCGGGCGACGTGGTGATCGCGGTCTCGAATTCGGGCGGCTTGCCGGAGCTGCTGCAGGCGGTGGACATCGCGCGCGCCGCCGGCGCCGACGTGATCGCCATCAGCAACAGCCAGTCGCCGCTGGCGCGCAAGGCCAGCGTATGCCTGGCGGTCGATCACAGCGAGGACAGCACCAGCTTCCTGTCGATGATCTCGCGCATCCTGCAGTTGCTGCTGATCGACATCATGGCGGTGGGGATCTCGGTCGATGGCCAGCATGGGCAGGGCGCCGGCCAGGATCCGCGCCGCTTGCTCATCTCTCACCTGGACAGCTGAGCGCCGCGGCGCACGGCGTCAGTTGGCGCTCTTGATATCCACGCGCTCGATGGTGCGGCGCCATTCCTGGAGGCTGAGCAGGGTGTCCGAATCGGCGTCGTCGACCAGGATCTCGCTGCCGTCCTGGGCCACCAGGAAGCTCTCGCGGCGGCGCGCATCCTCGGCGCGGTTCTCGACAAAACTCAGCTGGTAATACTTCTTGCCGTTGACTTCGCGCGGGACCGGATCGTCCTCGATCACGGCGCCGCGCGCCTTGCCCTGGCTGCGCTGCTCGATCTGGCGCGACCACGCCTGCAGTTCCGGCAACGCCAGCAGCGAGGCCATCGCTTCTTCCTTCGTGTGCGCCGGCACGTGAACGCTTGGCGCGGCCGGCGCCGGCGCCGGCGGCGCTTCGCGTTCGGCGCGCTTGCAGCCGGCGACGGCGCAGCACAGCATCAGTGCGGCAATGGTCAGGCGCAAGGGAGAATAAGAAGCGGCGCGTGTGGACATGGCGGGTCTCGTGAGGGCAGGCGGTCATGGTAAACCATGCGTGTTCGACCAGCAACACGGATGCCGTCTGACCGACTGCATCGATTGCGCGGAACGCAAGGGCATTGCAACGATGCTTTGCGCCTGTCGTGCGAAATATTTCTATACAGAAAGTAATTCGTGTTTTTTGCCACGAAATCACATTTTTCACCATGGAACCGTAATTTATTCATAGAAATAATGCTATTCTGTAGGACCACTCCTACTTTGCACCCTCACCACTCGTCCCCATGGACCGCTGCCGCTCTGCCTACAGCCGCCGCCTCGTCAAAGCGTCGCAACGCGAAAAGCGTCTTGGCATCCTTGCCATGCTGGGCCTTGCCACGGGCGTCGCGGGCGTGCTGGCGCCGCCGCTGGACATCGACTGGACCTGGCTGGACCGCAAGCCGGACGAGGTCATCCATGTCGGCGCGAGCCCCAGCGCCGCCATCGCGCCGGCCGCCGCCAGTGCGGCGCCGGCCGCGGAGCAGGGCGCCGCGCGGCGCGTCTATCCGTTCTCGATCATTCCCGGCGGCGTGGCGGACGCGGACGAGCTGGCGCGCGTCATCCGCACCGACGCCGTGGTCGCGGCGCACTATGCCGGCTTCGACGTCGCCAACGCGCGTGCGGTCACCGTCACCAAGCCGCGCGCCGTGTACGTGTCGTACCGTAAGGGCAACCGGGTGTACTGGACAAAGAAGAAACTCATGCTGGCGCCGGGCGAAACCTTGCTCACCGACGGCAGGAACGAGATGCGGGCGCGCTGCGCCAACCGGATTTCGGACGTGCCGATGTACCCGGTCGAAGCCAATGGCCCGACCGAATCGGAACTCGATTCCTTCGTCACCGAGGATGGCGGCGGCCTGATGGCGGTGGCGGCCGGCCTGGAGGGACTCGACGACGGTCCCGGAGCAGGACCGGCTTACTACCCCGACGTGTTCCCGGACGGCGCCGGCCTGCTGCGCGGCGCCGCGCCGGTCGCGCAGCCGCGCCTGGCCGACCTCATGGGCAGCCCGCCCGCGCGGTATGGCTCGGGCATCTCGAGCGGCGGCACGCTGGGCGATGGCAGCGGCGATGGCGCGACGGCGCCGCCAGCCGCTGGCAACCCGACGCCGGGCAACGCCAGCGAGGGCGATGGCGGCACTGGCGGGGGAGGCAATCCCGGCGACACGGGCGGCAGCCCGCCGGATACGCCGACGCCGTCGACACCGACGCCGGAAACCGGAACCGGTCCGGGCTCCGATCCCGATCCCGGCCCGGGTCCGAACCCGGAGCTGCCGCTGCCCACGCCTGGCGTGCCCGGCACGCCGGGTGGACCCGATACGCCGGGTGGCCCCGATACGCCGGGCACGCCGGGCACCCCGGGCCTGCCCCCGGACGATACCGAGGTCGAGCCGAACGATCCGGTCGACGTGCCGGAGCCCGGCACCCTGTGGCTGGGCGGCGTGGCCATGGCGGCCATGCTGTGGCTGCGCCGCAAGGGGCCGCGCGCCCGGCGCTGAGCCGCCGTCCCGGTTTTTCAGTATGTCGGACAGCAAAAAGCCCGCGAGGCGTGAACCTCGCGGGCTTTTCGTCGTGGAGGACTGGCGCGCCGGCGTTGCCGCGGCGCGCCAGGCGACCGGCTGGATTACATCATGCCGTCCATGCCGCCCATGCCGCCCATGCCACCCATGCCGCCCATGCCGCCGGCTGGCTTGTCTTCGACGACTTCCGAGACCATGCAGTCGGTGGTCAGCATCAGGCCGGCGATCGACGCTGCGTTCTGCAGTGCCGAGCGGGTGACCTTGGCTGGATCCAGCACGCCCATTTCGACCATGTCGCCATAGGTGCCGTTGGCGGCGTTGTAGCCGTAGTTGCCGGTGCCGCCCAGGACGGCTGCGACCACGACCGATGGCTCGTCGCCCGCGTTCTGGACGATCATGCGCAGCGGCTCTTCCATGGCGCGCAGGACGATCTTGATGCCGGCGTCCTGGTCAGGGTTGTCGCCCTTGACGTCCAGGGTAGCGCGGGCGCGCAGCAGGGCCACGCCGCCGCCTGGCACGATGCCTTCTTCGACGGCAGCGCGGGTTGCGTGCAGCGCGTCTTCGACACGTGCCTTCTTCTCTTTCATCTCGACTTCGGTGGCTGCACCGACGCGGATCACGGCAACGCCGCCGGCCAGCTTGGCCACGCGCTCTTGCAGTTTTTCGCGGTCGTAGTCCGAGGTCGCTTCTTCGATCTGGGCGCGGATCTGCTTGACGCGGCCTTCGATCGATTCAGCCTGGCCGGCGCCGTCGATGATGATGGTGTTTTCCTTGCCGACTTCGATGCGCGAAGCCTGGCCCAGTTCGGCCAGGGTGACCTTTTCCAGGGTCAGGCCGACTTCTTCGGCGATGACCTGGCCACCGGTCAGGATGGCGATGTCTTCCAGCATGGCCTTGCGGCGGTCGCCGAAGCCTGGCGCCTTGACGGCGACGGTCTTCAGGATGCCACGGATGTTGTTGACGACCAGGGTCGCCAGCGCTTCGCCTTCGATGTCTTCGGCGATGATGACCAGCGGACGGCCGGCCTTGGCGACTTGCTCCAGCACCGGCAGCAGGTCACGGATGTTCGAGATCTTCTTGTCGCACAGCAGGATGAACGGCTGCTCGTGGACGGCGACTTGCTTGTCCGGGTTGTTGATGAAGTACGGCGACAGGTAGCCGCGGTCGAACTGCATGCCTTCCACGATGTCCAGCTCATCGTTCAGCGACTTGCCGTCTTCGACGGTGATGACGCCTTCCTTGCCGACTTTTTCCATTGCCTCGGCGATGCGCTCGCCGATCGAGGTTTCCGAGTTGGCCGAGATCGCGCCGACTTGCGCGATTTCTTTCGAGGTGGTGGTTGGCTTGGCGATCTTCTTCAGTTCTTCGACGGTCGCTGCGACGGCCTTGTCGATGCCGCGCTTCAGGTCCATCGGGTTCATGCCGGCGGCAACGAACTTCATGCCTTCGCGCACGATGGCTTGTGCCAGCACGGTCGCGGTGGTGGTGCCGTCACCGGCGTTGTCGCTGGTCTTGGAAGCGACTTCCTTGACCATCTGCGCGCCCATGTTCTGGAGCTTGTCTTTCAGTTCGATTTCTTTTGCGACCGAGACACCATCCTTGGTGACGGTCGGGGCGCCGAACGAGCGCTCGAGCACGACGTTGCGGCCTTTCGGGCCCAGGGTGACCTTGACTGCGTTGGCCAGGACATTGACGCCTTCGACCATCTTGGCGCGCGCTGCGTCGCCGAACACTACTTCTTTAGCTGCCATTTGTTATTTCTCCGAATGTATCGTGAATGGGGTCAGGGAATGAGACTTACTGGGCCACGACGGCCATGATGTCTTCTTCGCGCATCACCAGCAGTTCTTCGCCATTGACCTTGACGGCCTGGCCGGAGTACTTACCGAACAGCACGCGGTCGCCGACTTTCACTTCCAGCGGACGAACCTGGCCGTTGTCTTGCACTTTGCCGTTACCGACGGCGAGGACTTCGCCTTGGTCTGGCTTCTCTGCCGCGGCATCAGGAATGATCAGGCCGGACGCAGTCTTGGTTTCCTGGTCGAGGCGCTTCACGATAACGCGATCGTGCAGAGGACGAAGGTTCATGCAAAACTCCTTAATATTCAGTGGTTTAACTTGCGTTTTTTGACACCGTCGCAGTCTTGTGGCAAGCACCGCGTCGGTCTGCAAAGAGTTGTTAGCACTCTCTACTAACGAGTGCTAATTATAGGGACGATAATTTGCCATTTCAAGCAGCAAGATTGCTAAATACTTTCGTGCGCTTGAGCTGGCACAAGCCTTCAGGGCTTCAAGCAATGTGTTTTTGGCATCTCTCGCCACCCGGTGCGAACCTGGCAAGAGGCGGGCAGCGTACACCGCCTGGCGCTTTCCTGCCGCACGCCAGGCAGCCGGGACGGCCGGCGGCGGGCGCGGCATGCCGCACCGCAGCGCGATTCGGTTGACGGAAAATCCCTCTCGATCCTATAGTGTCGAATGATTTCCGAATTCCAAGACCTCTCAGACAAAATCGACCGGCTCGCCCAGCTGACCCAGTCGTTGCGCGCCGAGAACTATTTGCTGCGTCAGGCCAATACCCTGCTCAGCGCCGAGAACCTGGCATTCAAGGAGCGCCTGTTCGAGGCCCAGCGCCGGGTCGAGGCGCTGCTCGACGAGTTGCCCAAGCCGCCGGGCGAAGCGCAAGCCGAAGGCGAGGGTGGGCAACCCGAGCCCGGGCCGGATGAACCGCGGCCGCTCCATCTCGCGCATGCCGCCCGCCAGCAGGAGCAACGATGATCCATCTCGACGTCACCATCATGGGCCAGCCCTACCGCCTGGCCTGCCGCGACGGCGAAGAGCGCACCCTGCGCGAAGCGGTGGCCTACCTCGACGGCAAGATGTGCCAGCTGCGCGATTCGGGCAAGGTGAAGGGCACCGACCGCATCGCCGTGATGGCCGCGCTGAGCGTCGCCGCGGAATTCCTGTCGGTCAAGTCGCCGCAGGGACCGCTGTCGGACATGTCGATTCTCGAAGTCAAGCAAAAACTGGAAGCGATGCACACCGTGCTCGACAAGGCGCTGACGCCCCAGGAAAATCTTTTCTGAAAACCGAATCCATTTGACATGACGGATCAAAAGAGTAAACTGCGCTCTACCCTGCGGTGTTCGAGATTTGCCATATATTCCTTGAACCATTCTTACGCATAGGTCGTGGAACAAGTTCGATGGGAGTGAGCGTCACTCGTTTGACGAACCCGAAATTGATCTGACCGTGACCGCCTTGAACCGTTTTGGTTCAGGATGCCGGCAATAACGGCACTGGCGGGGGCTAGGATACACAAGCGGTTGCGCACTTTGTACGCAGCCGCTTTTTTTGTGCGCGCGTCAAACCTGTCGGCGCGCCTTGCAGGGAGATCGGCGCAATGCGCTATTGGTTGATGAAATCCGAACCGGACGAAGTCAGTTTCGACGACGTCCTGTCCGCACCCGGCCAGACCGTGGCCTGGTTCGGCGTGCGCAACTACCAGGCGCGAAACTTCATGCGCGACGCGATGGCCGTCGGCGACGGCGTCCTGTTCTACCACTCCAGCTGCGCCGTGCCCGGCGTGGCCGGGCTGGCCGAGATCGCGAGCGGTCCCTATCCCGACGCCACCCAGTTCGACCCCGCCAGCCATTACCACGACCCGAAAGCCACCCCGGAAACGCCGCGCTGGATCTCGATCGACGTGCGCGCGCGGGAGGCGGGGCGCTATCTGCCGCTGGCCGAGATGCGCACCGTTCCCGCGCTGGAAAGCATGGTGCTGCTGCAAAAGGGCAGCCGGCTGTCGATCTCGCCGGTCACCAGATCCGAATGGGATGCGGTCGTCCAACTCGTGCGCGCCAGGGAGGCCTGAATGGATCCCTGGCTGATCCTGGCCCTGCTGGCGATGGGCACCTTCGGCGGCTTCGCGGCCGGCCTGCTCGGCATCGGCGGCGGCATGGTGCTGGTGCCCTTCATCACCATGATCTTCACCGCGCGCGGCATCGCCGACGAACTCGTGGTCCACATGGCGATCGCCACCGCGCTCGGCGTCATCCTGTTTACCTCGATGTCCTCGGTGCGCGCCCACCACAAGCATGGCGCCGTGCTGTGGCCCGTGGTGCGCCTGCTGGCCCCGGGCATCCTGATCGGTTCCTGGATCGGTCCCTGGATCGGCAAGCAGATGAATACCTCGGTGCTGGCCTTCTTCTTCGGCTGCTTCGTCGCCTTCTCGGCCACCCAGATGCTGATCGGGAAGAAGCCGACGGCGGCGCGCGAATTGCCGGGCCGGGCAGGCATGTTCGCCACAGGTGGCCTGATCGGGATCCTGTCGGGACTGGTGGGCGCCGGCGGTGGCTTCGTCTCGGTGCCGTTCATGACGCGCTGTAACGTGCGCATCCATAACGCGGTCGCCACCAGCGCGGCGCTGGGCTTTCCGATCGCGCTCTCGGGGACGCTGTCGAATGTGTATTATGGCTGGGGCGAACCGGGCCTGCCGGCATGGTCGCTGGGCTTTGTCTACCTGCCGGCGCTGGCCATCATCGTGCTGGCCAGCGTGGCCATGGCGCCGCTTGGCGCCCGCGCCGCGCACAAGATGCCGGTGCGCCAGCTGCAGCGCATCTTCGCCGTGATCCTGTATGCGCTGGCGGCCTATATGTTCTGGAAGGCGTTCAATTAAGCCTTCCTGACGCGCGCGCGGTCGAGCGGCAGGTCGCGCATGCGCAGGGCGCAGGCGTCGAACACCGCGTTCGCGATCGCCGCCGCGGCCGGGCCTTGCGCCGCCTCGCCGGTGCCCAGGAAGGGCTGGCCGGGGCGGTCGATCAGGTGCACGTCAATTTTCTCCGGTGTTTGGGCGAAGCGCAGGATCGGATACGAGGCCCAGTCCACGGTGAGCACGCGCGCGGCGTCGAAGCGCACCTGTTCCAGCAGCGTCCAGCTGGCCGACTGCACGATGCCGCCCTCGATCTGGTTGCGCACGCCGTCCGGGTTGACGATCTCGCCGCAATCGACGGCGCTCGACACGCGCGTCACGCGCACCAGCCCCGTTTCGCGCGCCACTTCCACCTCGACCGCCAGCGCGCAATACGACGCCAGGTTCTTGTAGCGCGCAAAAGCAAAACCGCGGCCACGCCGCGCGGTCTTCTTGTAGCCATCCCAGCCGAACTTCGCCGCCGCCAGCTCGACCACGTCGATGGCGCGCGGATCTTCCAGGTGGCGCAGGCGGAACGCGACCGGGTCGACTTTCGCCGCGCGCGCCAGCTCGTCCATGAAGCTCTCGATCGCGAACACATTGCAATAGGCGCCCAGGCCGCGCATGGCCGAGGTGCGCAGGACCGCCTTCGGCTGGAAGTGATGGGTCACGCGCGCGTTCGGCAGCCGGTAATAGGGGACCGCGTTGCGGTCGCCGCTGCCTTCCGGCTGCGGGCTGGGTTTCGGGGTGGGCGGCGCGAATGGTTTTGCCAGATGCGTGGCCGGCAGCAGGTTGCCGGCCTTGCCGGGACGGGTGTTGTGCGAAGGCGTGAAGACGTCGTACTGCCAGTCGGCGATGCGGCCGTCGGGACCGAGCGTGGCCGCCACCTCGGCCACCATCGCCGCGCCGAACGGTTCCCATGCATGCTCGTCCTCGCGCATCCACTGCACCCGCACCGGCCGGCCCGGGAAGGCGCGCGCCAGCAGGGCGGCGTCGGCCGCCACGTCGTCGGCGCCATTATGGCCATAGCAGCCCGCGCCCTCGACGTGGATGCAGCGGATCGCGTCTTCCTTTACCGCCAACAGCTCGGCCAGCGCGCCGCGCAGCGGGAACACGCCCTGCGAGTGGGTCCAGACCGTGTAGCGGTTCTCCACCAGCTGCGCCACCGCGCACGAAGGCCCGATGGAGGCGTGCAGCTGGAAGGGACGGGTATAGGTGGCCTTCAGATGCACGCCTTCTTGCACCCGCGCGCCGCGTTCGAGGATGGTGGTCGGTTCGGCCGGCTGCGCCATCACCAGGGCCTTGACGTCCGGGTGGACCGGCAGCGCGGCCGGCGTCTCCCAGCGCGCGCCGCGCGCGAGCAGCGCGGCGGCCTTCACGGCGCGGTATTCGCCGTCCGCGATCACGGCCAGGAAGCGGCCGTCGCGCACGACTTTCAACACACCGGGCAGGCGCATGACGGCGGCCGTATCCACCGCGCTCAAGGTCGCCGCCTGCGCGGGAGGGCGCACCACGCGCGCATGCACCATGTTCGGCAGGCGCAGGTCCTGCACGTAGGCGCGTCCGCCCGTGACCTTGGCCGGGATGTCGATCCTCGGCAGCGACTTGCCGATCGCCGTCGCCAAGCCGGGCGCTGGCGGCGCCGGCTGCGGCGTGGCGCGCAGGCGCAGTTCCTGGCCGGTGACCAACTGGCCGAAGCTGGCGCGGCGGCCGTCAGGGGCGATGAAGGCGCCATCCTTCAATGCCAGGCCGGCCGCTGGCGCTGCCAGGCGCGCCGCCGCCAGTTCGCCCAGGCGCATCCGCACCTGGCCCGCCGCATGGCGCAGCGCGGCGCCGCTGTCCTTCATCGAGTTGCTGCCGGCGGTCATGCCTTCGTCCGGCGTGCGCGCGGTGTCGGCGGTGACGAGGGTCAGGCGCCCAGGCGCGATGCGCAACTCGTCGGCCACGACCTGCAGCAGCGCGGTCTTGATGCCTTGCCCGAGCTCGGCCTTGCCGGTGAAGACCGTGATGCGTTCGTCGGCGTCGATGCGGATCCAGGCGTCGAGCCAGGGCGTTTTTTCGAGGCTCTTCGGCAATGCATCCTGCGCCGACCACGCCGGCATCGCGAACGACAGCGTCAACGCCCCGCCCGCGGCCAGGAAGCGGCGCCGACCCTGGTCGAGGCTCATCGCTTGCCTCCGGCCGCAAGCCGGTCCGCCGCGCGCCGCACCGCGCGCAGGATGCGCATATGGGTGCCGCAGCGGCACAGGTTGGGCGACATGTGGGCGCGGATCCGGGCGTCGCTCGGATTCGGTTCGCGCTCGAGCAGCGCGGTGGCCTGCATGATCATGCCCGCGATGCAGTAGCCGCATTGCGCCGCCTGCTCGTCGATGAAGGCCTGCTGCAGCACGCCGGGCGTGTCGCTGCTGCCCAGGCCCTCGACGGTGCGCACGGCGCGCGCGCCGACGCTCGACACGGGCACCAGGCAGGACATCACGGGCTTGCCGTCCATGATCACGGTGCAGGAGCCGCACTGGCCCAGGCCGCAGCCGAACTTGGCGCCATTCAGCCCCAGGTCGTTGCGCAGCACGTACAGCAGCGGGGTGTCGGGTTCAAGGTCGACGGCGTGGCTCTTGCCGTTTACCTGCAGGCGGTAGGTCGTCATGGTGCTCTCGCTTTGCTCACTTGCTCGTCCAGTTCCGGCCAGGCCGGCTGGCCGGCGCCGTACTTGCGCAGGTAGGCGGCCAGCGCGCCGGCCTGCTCGTCAGTCAGGATCGCCTTGAAGCCGGGCATCCAGCGTCCCGCTTCGCCATCCGGCGGCAGGATGCCGGTGTCGACGATATGGATCAGGCTGCGCGGGTCGGGGTCGTACAGGGCGATCGCCTTCTGCAAGGGCAGGGCGGCGCCCGAGCTCGGGGCGCGGCCGACGTCATGGCAGCGCGCGCAGGAATTGGCGTAGAGCTCGTAGCCGAGGCGCATGCGCGGCAGTTCGGGATCGGCGGCGGCGGGCTGGGGCAGCGGGCCGTCCTGCTGCGCCGGCGTCGTGCGCGCCGGCGCCTGCGACAGGTGGCCGTGGGTCCAGGCGGCCAGCGCGGCGACGTCGCCCGCATCGGCCTGGGCCAGGTGCATCACCACGTCCTGCATCGGGCCGCCGGCCACTGCGTGATCCTCGGCCATGCCGGTGCGCAGGTAAGCCTGCAGCGCTTCGCGCGTCCATGGCAGCGGCGACGGCGAGTGACGGTTCAGGGCGGGCGCATACCAGTCCTCGGCTTCGCCGCCATCGAGCTGGCGCTTCAGATCCGGACCGCCCAGCTTCGTGCGCGGCGTATGGCAGGCGGCGCAGTGGGCGACGGCGTCGGCCAGGTAGGCGCCGCGGTTCCATTCGGCGGATTGTCGCGGGTCGGGCCGCCACGGCGCATCATCGAGGTACAGCACGTTCCAGAAACCGACCAGCGGCCGGAAACCGAAGGGGAAGGTCATGGCGTTGTCGCGCGCCGGCGCGGCGATCGCGGGCCGCGTCATGAAGTAGGCGTACAGGTCGTCGATATCGTCCTGCGTCATGCGCACGTAGTGGTTGTAGGGGAAGGCCGGATACAGCAGGTGACCGTCGCGCGAGACGCCCTCGCGCATCGATCGGGTAAAGGCTTCAGGGCTCCAGGCGCCGATGCCGGTGTCGCGGTCCGGCGTGATATTGGTGCTGTGGACGGTGCCGAACGGCGTCTCCATCGGCTTGCCGCCGGCGAAGGGGCGGGACAGGTCGGCGGTGTGACAGGAGGCGCACATGCCGAGGTTTGCGAGGTTGGCGCCGCGCTCGATGCGGGCCTGGTCGAAGGAAGGTGGCGTGGCTTGCGGCGCCAGCGCGGGGCGCCACATGATGGCGAAGGCGACGACCGTCAATACGACGATGGCCGCGAGGAGCAGCCACCATCCGATATGCCGCCTGCGCCTGGTGTGATCCATGAGGGCTCCGATCCGTGGAGCCTCATTGTCGAGCAGTAAAGAGCGAGCGCTCTGTGCGCTCGCCCACTCAGAGGCGGATCAGGCGGTGACCGGCCGTCCCGGCGCCTGGCGATAGGCCCAGGCCAGCATGACCAGGGCGGCGACGATCATCGGCAGCGACAGCACCTGGCCCGAGGTGATCGGCAGGCCGAACACGGTGGTTTCCCAGTCCGGCACGCGGAACCACTCGGTGAAGAAGCGCGCGCAGCCGTACAGCAGGGTGAACATGGCGCCGACCGCCAGGCGCGGACGCGCCTTGCGCGCGAACAGCCACAGGATCACGAACACCAGCACGCCGTCGACCAGCGCCTGGTACAGCGGCGACGGATGACGCGGGCCGGCCACGCCTGGCCACAGCATGGCCCACGGCAGGGTCGGGTCGGCCAAGCGACCCGGCAGTTCGGCGTTGATGAAGTTGCCCATGCGGCCGGCGGCATAACCGAGCGGCACCAGCGGCGCGATGAAGTCGTAGACGTCGAGCAGGTTGCGCTTGCGTTTGCGGGCCCACAGCGCCATCGCGATCAGCACCCCCAGGAAGCCGCCGTGGAAGGACATCCCGCCCTTCCAGATCATGAAGATCTCGAGCGGGTGCGCGAGGAAGTACAGCGGCTGGTAGAACAGCACTTCGCCCAGGCGGCCGCCCACGATCACGCCCAGCATCCCGTAGAACAGCATGTCGTCCAGGTCGTCGCGGGTCCAGCCCTGCGCCGCGACGTGCGGCATGCGGATGCGCACCCGGCCCAGGATGATGAACAGGGCAAAGGCGACCACGTACATCAGGCCATACCAGTGGATTTGCACCGGGCCGAGCGAGATCGCGATCGGGTCCGGCTGCGGATGAATCAGCATAGTCAGTCTCTCTTCAATTCTTCAAACATTCCAGGAAGCCCTTCAGCACGGGCGAATCGTTGTCGCGCCGCCAGGCCAGGCCGGTTTCGGCCAGCGGCGCCGGATCGATCAGGGCACGGTATTCTACGCCGGGACGCATCAGGTTCGACACGGATTGTGGCACAAGTGCCAAGCCCATGCCGCCGGAAACCAGGCTGACGATGGTCTGCATCTGGATCGCTTCCTGGCCGATGGTGGGCAGCACCCCGGCCGCGCGAAAGCAGGCCAGGATCGCATCGTGCAGGCTGGGCGCCACCGTGCGCGGGAAGATCACCAGCGGCAGCGGCGGCAGGTCGCGCAGGCGCACCGGGCCTGGCCTTTCCAGCGCCGCCAGCCCGCTCGGCGCGCACAGCACCAGCGGCTCGTCGACGATCTTGAGGTAGTCCAGGGCGCCGTCGGCCATGCCGTCGGGCGCGCCCGGTTGCGGCGGGATCACGAAGCCGGCGTCGATGCGGCCCGAGAGCAGTTCTTCGAACTGGACGTCGGAGGTCGCTTCCTGCAGCACCAGGCGCACCGCCGGATAGGCGACGCGATAGCGGCGCAGCACGTCGGGCAGCATGCGCAAGGCCGCGGTCGAGACGAACGACAGGGCCAGGCGCCCAGCCTCGCCGCTGGCCGCGCGCCGCACCAGCTCGGGCAGCGCGGCGGCTTCCTCGAGGATGCGGCGCGCTTCCGGCAGCAGGGCGGCGCCGGCCGCGGTCAGGCCGACCATGCGCCGGTTGCGCACGAACAGCGGGGCCTTGAACAGTTCTTCGAGATTGGCGATGCTCTGCGACAGCGGCGGCTGGGTCATGTGCAGGCGGCGCGCGGCGCGGCCGAAATGCAGCTCTTCGGCCACGGTGACGAAATGGCGCAGCTGGCGCAGTTCGGGATGCATGAGTGATTGGACAAGCTGTGATACGTGCAATGTATCACAGGGCACCTACAGGCGCCGTTCAGCGACGCTTGTCGAGGGTCTTCTTGACGCGCTCGTTGCGGCGCTGGTCCTGCAGTTCGTGTTCTTTCTTCTTGTCGAGCCCGAGCATTTTCTCGATGTACTCGAACCAGATAAAGGCAGCAACGAACAGCCCGGCGATGACCCACCAGGACAGCTCGGCAAAACGCCAGACCTCGAAGAAGCGCAAGGCGGCCAGGGCGACGATCAAGAGGATGAGTGGCATGATGTGGAAAGCTCCTTCAGGCCTCACATCTTACAAAGAAAAGAATGCCGACGGGCAAAAGTTGCTATTTTCTTGTTACAGGATATTGGTAAACGTGGCGATCGCGTTACAGAGTGTATCGCTCTCTTTGCCCCGCAGGGAAAGGGGGTAGAATCCACTCAGTCATAAATTCGGAGAAACAAATGAAGCGGTCCCTGATGTTGTGTGTGGTGCTGTCGGCTTTCGCGTCATCGGGTGCATTCGCCCAGGCCGACCTGGCCAAGGCCAAGAATTGCATGGCTTGCCACACCGTCGCCACCAAGCTGGTCGGTCCTGCCTACAAGGACGTCGCGCAGAAGTACGCGGGCCAGAAGGGCGCCGAGGACAAGCTGGTGCAGAAGGTGCTCAAAGGCGGCGCCGGCACCTGGGGGCCGATCCCGATGCCGGCCAATCCGCAGGTGAGCGAGGCCGAAGCGCGTTCGCTGGTCAAGTGGGTGCTGGCGACCAAGTAATCGCCTGAAAAGACGCACGAAACGAAGCGCGCCTGCGTGAGCATGGCGCGCTTGTTCGTTTACGCGTTCGCGGCTTGCCGCCCACGCCTGGGATATGACAGGCCGCACCGCATGCGCGGATGCACGGCCAGGTCGGCTACACTGGTGGCCCACCTACCAGGAGCGACCATGAGCATGATTCGAACCGCAAGCATCGCATTGAGTATGGCCACCTTGTGCGCTACGAATGCGTTTGCGCAGCAAGTCAACATCAAGCCTGGACTGTGGCAGATCGACATGACGCTACCCGGCCAGGCAGGGGGCAATCAGATGGCGGGTATCGTCGCGCTGATGAAGAGCCAGATGGCCTCGATGCCGCCCGCCCAGCGCGCGGAAATACAAAGAAGGCTCGGCGCCAGCGGCACGGAATTCACCGACGATGGCTTGCGCACCAAACAGTGCATTACGAAAGAAGACATCGCGAAGTTCGACGTGTTTGGTAAAAAAGGTCCTGAAGGCTGCACCAGGAACGCGACGCCGACGGCTGGCGGCATGAATGTGAGCATGCAGTGCAACCAGCCGCAAGTGAAAATCGATGCTGTCGTGAAGACCCCGAGCGACACTGCCTACACCTTCGACTCGACTGCCACGATGGCCGGTCCAGGCGGCGCGATGATGACCCAGAAAACCAGCGGCACTGGCAAATGGCTGGGCAGCGACTGCGGCAATATGGCGCCGGTGTCCGGCCAGGGATGAATGCGTTGCGCGCGGCCCAACGACCTGGCATGGACGAAGCACAGCGCCGCGCCACACGTTCCGGTCTTCGGAAGGCGCTGAACACAAGCTCGTTCAGCGCGTGATGCGCCGCCTGGCGACGTCCGCCAGCGCCTTCGACAGGTCGCGGGCGCCGGCCTCGCCGCTGGCGGCCATGTAGCCGCGCACGTAGGCGGCCTGCTTGGCGATCTGGCTGCCGCCGCCCTTGAGTTCCTCGAGCAGGTGGTCGGCCACCGCCATGTCGTTCAGGAGGCCAAGGCGGTCCTGCAGCTTTTCCAGGTGGCCGACGTAGCGCTTGACGCGGCGCGCCGGCAGCAGGTCGCGGAAGAATTCGGCCGCGTAGCGCGCCTTCTTGGCGGCGATGCGCACCCGGTGGCGACCAGGCGCGTCGCCCTCGTCCAGGCCGTCGATGCGCCTGGCCAGGCGCTTCTCGGCCTTGCGCAGCAGGGGCAGGGCGGCCCTGGCGGCGCGTTCGGCCAGGGGCGAATCCTTGTCCAGCGTGGCGTCGAGACGCCAGCGACGTTCGCCGAGCCATTCGTTCAGCTGCGTCATCAGGTCACGGTAGCGCGGCTCGCGCAGCACGTTCAGGATGTGCGCGTGATGCGCGTTCGCGCGCTCGTGCGCGGCCTGGCGCAGCGCCGTCGCGTCGAAACCGTGGACCCGGTCGAGGGTGGAGTCGGCCAGCACGTCCCAGTCGCGCGCCGGTCCCAGTTCGCCGGACAGCCATTCGATGTCGGCGTGCAGGGCGACCGGCGGCGCGGCCAGGTCCTCGAACATCGCAAGCAGCGCGCGCAGGCGGCGCAGGCCCACCCGCATCTGGTGCAGGCTTTCGACGTTTTGCTTCAGCACGCCCGGCACGTTGGCCTCGATCTGGCGGACGCAATTCAGGCCGATGCTCTGGAACGCGTCTTCCAGCGTCATGCGCCCGCGCAGGCGCACCGGTTCGGCCTTGACCGGGCGGATCGGTTTCTCCTTCGGCAGCGGCTGGTCTTCTTTCGGATCTTCCGCGGCCGGCGGGGTGGCGGCGGCTTCCCGGCTCAGTTCCTGGTCCAGCTGCTGGAACGACTCCAGGCCGCTCGCCGCGGTCTCACGCGGCTGGGAAGCCGCCGTCGGGGTTGCCTTGGACACCGGCTGCGCCGGTTTTTGTTGCTTGGCCATGATGGTCCTTTCACTGACATGACGTCGATGACTCGAGCATACTCTTGCTCACTGCCCGGCACGCTTCATCATGACAGGAAGGTGACATCGGAAGCGCGGGGGCGGCGCCTATTTACCGATCCGGTAGATCACGTCCACGCCCTGCACCAGCTTTTGCACGCCCACCAGAAGCGGATCGCGCACCGCCGCGACCGGGGTATAGCGCGGGCCGTCGGTCGCCAGTCCCATCGCGTTCGACAGGTTCTTCAGCGGCGCCAGCGCCACGCCGTTCGCCGGTCCCAGCCTGGCGCCGATGCCGCGCGCGATGTTCTGCGCCTTCAGGCGCGCCGCAGCCAGGGCCTGGCTCACCAGTTCGGCCTCGATCTTGTCGGCGTCGCTGCGGCTGAAGGCGACCGCCAGCGACTCGACGTTCGGCATCGTCATCAAGGCCTGGATCAGCGCCGTCCAGCCATCCAGGTTGCGCACCGTGGCGTGGACCGCGGCGCGGGTCTCGATCGCTGGCACCGTATCGCCCTGTATATCGGCCTGCCTGAGTGGACGGCGCAGCAGGTCCTGCACCGCGATGTCCTCGACCGCGACACCGTGCTGCGCGAGCAGCGCGCGGCTGGCCTCGAGCCGTTCGCTGACCAGCTTCCAGGCCGCTTCCAGGTCGGGCTCCAGGCTGACGATCTCGAAATCGATCTCGCCCGTGTCCGGCATCACGTGCAGGTCGGCGGCGGCGTTCACGTGGATGAAGGGGTAGGCCGGCAGGTCGGCCGCGTGGGCGGGTGCGAACGCGGCGCAGGAAGCGATGGCGAATTTGACGGCGAGTTTCTTCAGCATGACGGTCCTTGTGAGGCGGGACGATTCCCGGCGACAGTCAGCTTAGGTTATCTAGACATTGATGTCTAGAATGGCGGCGGCATTTCATGCCGCGCGGGTAGCGTCAGTCGCAGAAGCGCCGGTAGGCGCGGTCGCGGAAGTAGTGGGCCAGGGCATCGGGGCCATGGCCCGGATCGCACAGGGCGACGTGGCCGTCGGGCCGCACCAGATAGTGGGCGTTGCGCGCGAAGCCGGCCGCTTCATGGCGCGCGCTCCAGGCGAATTCGCGTAACGGCATGCCGTGCAGCTGGCACCAGGCGCGCAGGCCGTCGCCCGCCTCGCCATAGACCTGCACCTGCCAGTCCATGTTCTCCAGCGGCGCGTGGTTGTCCGCGCCGTCAGCGTCCACCCAGGGTAGCCGGTCGCCGGCCTTGACGCTCCCCGCGCTGCCGATGCTGAGCGGGCTGTCGTGGTAGCTGATCGTGATCTGCGAGACGATCTTGAAGATCAGTTCGCGCACGGTGTCGACGCCGTAGGCGACCGTGGCGAACAGCGGCGCAATGCGGGTGCGCACGAAGTCGGCGAAGTTGCCCTCGGCGGTGATGAAGTTGAACATGCGGTCGGTGGTGTCGACCAGCTTGCGTGCGAACGCCAGGCGCTCGGTCTCGTAGCTGTCGAGCAGGCTGTCCGGCGCATCGTGGCGCACCACGGCGGCCAGCTTCCAGGCCAGGTTGACGGCGTCGCCGATGCCGGTGTTCATGCCCTGGCCGCCGGCCGGGCTGTGCACGTGGGCGGCGTCGCCCACCAGGAACACCTGGCCGCTGCGGTAATGGCTGGTCACGCGGTGATGCACGCGGTAGGTCGAGAACCAGTGCACCTGGTCGACCCGCAGGCCCAGGCTGGACAGGGCGCTGTGGCCGACGTCGTCGAAGGTGTAGGGGCCGGCGCCGTGGCTGTCGGTGGAGATGCGGTGCACGGTGCCGATCAGGCGTCCGCGTCCGGTGTCGGTATAGGGCAGCATGATGACGAAGTCGGACGTCTCGAGCGAGACGTGCACCTCGCCGTCGGCCGCCACGCCGGCGGCCTGGACGTCGGCGACGTAGAAGACGTGGTCGTAGGTGCCGCCGGGGAAACCGGCGCCGAGCTTCTGGCGCACGGTGGAGCTGGCGCCGTCGCAGCCGGCCAGGAAGCGCGCCTCGCATTCGCGCAGGCCGCCGTCAGCATCGCGCAGGCGCGCCACCACATAGTCTTCGCGATCCTCGAAGGCGACCAGCTCGACCGGCCGCTGGACCTGCACCCCGGCCTGCCCGAGATGGCGCAGCAGCAGCCGCTCGTGCAGGTCTTGCGGATACACCAGCACGAAGGGGTAGGGCGTGAGCTTTTCGCCGGCGTCCTGGAACGACAGGCGCGCGCGGCGCTTGCCGCGCACCCACATATTGAGGGCGATGTTGCGCTTGCCGGCGGCGATCGTTTCGTCGGCCAGGCCGAGCTGGCGGTACAGCTCGAGGGTGCGCGCCTGGACCGCCATCGCGCGCGAGGTCGTGCCGGGCTGCGCCGCCTTGTCCACGACCGCGACCTTCACGCCCTGGCGCGCCAGCCACAAGGCCAGCACCAGGCCGGTCGGCCCCGCGCCGGCGATGAGCACGTCGTACCTGTCCACCATCACCTCCTTCGCCCGTCCTATTCAGATGCCGGCGTGGCGCAATGGTTCCATGGACGTGAGCAGTCTAGTCGGTTACTTCGAAGTCCAGGTCGCGCCCCTCCTGGGCCAGATTGCCGGCGAAGTCGGCGGCGTGGATGCGCAGCGTGTAGCGGCCGGGCGCGAGCTCGCCGATGCGCCAGCTGCCGGTCTCGATCTCGCCGTCCTGCAGGCGGTTGCCCAGCGCATAGTCGAACTGGGTCGACTTGCTGCCATAGACCGTGATGCCGCTGGTTGGCGCGTAGACGGCCTTGACGGCGTCCTGGTTGCGCGGCAGGCGGTCGAAGACCTGGGTGATGACGGGCTGCCCGAAGCCGGGCAGCGGCGTGCCGTCGGCCTGCAGGAGCTGGTAGCCCAGCTTGTACAGGCCGAGCTTGCGGCGCGCCAGGTTGCCGTTCACCTGGTCGTAGGCATTCACGACCACCTGCACCTCGCCCAGGCTGCGGGGCAACAGGATCGGCTGGCCCTTCTTCGCCGTGATGCGCTTGCCGGCGCCGTCGTACAGCGCGATGCGCTGGATGAACGGCGGGACGGTGTCGGTAAAGCCGACGAAGGGCAGGGTCAGCGGATTGACCACCGTCCCGCCCTGGTAGTAATCCAAGTGGACGTGGGCCATGGCATTGATGGTGCCGAGCGCATCGCCGACGGCGAAGCGGGTGCCGCGCGGCACCCGCACCCGTACGACCTTGCCGTCGCCGTTCGCTTTCCCTTCGCGCAGGATCTGGAAGCGCTTATCGAGCGGCCGGCCCTGTGGGTCGCGTCCGACGCGCATGTGGATATACGAGAGCGGGCCCACGCTCAGGCCTTCGCTGAGCGTGTTGAAGCCCCAGTTGGCATGCGGGTCGGTCACTTTCGACGGGAACACCGCCAGCACCTTCGCGCCGACGTCGGCGCGCACGTCCAGGCCGGCGTGGAAATGGTGGCGGCTGTCGCCGTTGTAGGCGCCGCGCACCTCGCCCATCACGCCGACGACTTCATGGACCATGTCTTGCGGGCCGACCGGCCACGGCATCGGTTCGGTGCGCGTGACCAGCGCCGGCCGCGCCAGCACCGGCGCCGGTTCGCCCTCGCGCGGCGGCGCCAGCCGGTGCACGCGGTGGGCATTGGCGTCCGCCACCACCAGGCTGCCGTCGCGGCCGACCGCGATGCCGCGCGGACCGTACAGCTGCACCGTGCCGTCGCTGCCGAAGCCGTTCGGATCGAGCGGGCGGTCGACGTCCTGCAGCGGGCGCATTTCTCCTTCCGGCGTCAGTTGCAGGATGCGGCCGCCGGCGCTGGCGGCGATGTACAGGTAGCCGTCGCGCGTGAGCGCCAGGCCCGCCGGACGCCGCAGCGGCGGCCTGGTCTCGCCTTCGAGCGGGATCGCCAGCGTGTCGACCGTGCCGTCGGGCTTGATGCGGCGCACCGCGTGGTTGCCGGTGTCGGCCACGTACAGCGTGCCGTCGCGGCCGGCCGCCAGCGCGCTCGGGGTGTCGAAGCCGGCGTCGAGCAGCGCGCCATCCAGCAGCCCGGGTTTGCCATTGCCGGCCAGCGTGGTCACCATGCCATCGGGCGCGATGCGGCGGATGCGGTCGTTGTAGGTGTCGGCCACGTAGACGATGCCGGCGTCGTCCACCGCGATGCCGACCGGGCCGTTAAACTGGGCCGCACGTCCAATGCCGTCCAGGTAGCCGGGGCTGCCGCTGCCGGCCACCGTGGTCACTGTTCCGTCGGGCGCCACCTTGCGGATCGCATGGTTGCCGGTGTCGGCCACGTACAGGTTGCCTTCATGGTCGAGCGCCAGGGCGGACGGGGTGTGGAAGGCGGCCGCGGCGCCGATGCCGTCGGCAAAGCCTTCCTTGCCGCCGGCCAGCGTCGAGACCGCGCCGTCGGGCTGGATCAGGCGGATGCGGTTGGCTTCGCCCCCGTCGGCCACGTACACCGCGCCGCGCGCGCCGATGGCCACGCCATAGGGATCGCTGAAACGGCTGGCGCTGCCCGGCCCGTCGATCACGCCGTCGCGGCCGTCGCCCGCCAGCAGGCTCACCCGCGCCGGCCAGAATGGCGTGGTCTTCGCGACGGGCGGCGTCAGGATGGCCAGGGCGCCGGGGCGTTGTTCGATGGTATCGGTGAAGTAGACGGCCGTGCCGATGGCCAGGATGGCGGCGCCCACGAGCGCGGCGATGAGGGAAGTTCGTTTCACTGGTACGGCCGGATGATTGCTGAACCTGCAATCTTAGCCGAAACCACCGATGAGACAGAAAACAGGAGAGGTGGCGCCGCCGGACGTGGTCACGGCGGCGCGCAGGAGTTGCCTCGACAGGGAAAGGCCGCGGTCAGATACGCAGATCGTCCAGCGACTTGCCCTTGCCCAGCGCTTCCACGACCCATTTTGGCTGGCGGCCACGGCCGGTCCAGGTCTGGGAATTGTCGGCCGGGTTGTGGTATTGGGGATTCACCTTGGCGCCGCCGCCTGCTTTCTTGCTTTTGCCAGTGCCCTTGGCCAGCAATTCTTCCACCGAGATTCCCATATTCTGGGCGATCTCGAGAATCTGCTCGCGCGCTTTCTTGACGTCTTGCTGCTGGCGGTTTTTGATCTCCTTTTCGATATCGAATTGAAGACCCTTCAGCTCGGCGAGGTTATAACCCGACAGATCGATGTTTGCCATTTTGTTTCATCCTTGATTAGGTGATTCGATTCGTTTCGAAGTGCCGCGCAGCGATTTTACTATTTAATCGCCGAATATGAATGACAATCGTGCGCGGGGTGATTTCGAATCAAATACATGGCAAATCGTTAATGCATGTGGGGTTATTTTCCCAGGTTCTGGAGATGGGCAATTTCTTGTGAAACGGCGCGGGTCACGACCTGGCCCAGGGATTGATGCAGGCTCGCGCGAATTTCGGCCGAAAAACCCGCCATCGCTTTATCTACCGCTTCGGCGATGCCGTCGCGCAGCCGCTGTTCGAGCACGAAATCGATCCGGCCCTGCAATTGCTGCAGCACGCGTTCGGTCAGGCGTCGTTCCATGACGCTCCACTGCTCGCCGCTCCAGCGGTCGGCGGCCCGCCGTTCCAGGGCTTCCGGGGACTCCGCGTCGTCGGCGCCGTTCGTTCCGGTCGTGGCGCCGGCTGCCGCTGCCGCAGCGGGAGCGCTTGACGCCACTGGCGCGGCAGGCGCCGGCGAGTCGGCGACGACCTCGGTCAATACGGGAATGCTGGCATCGAAAGCGGGATCCTGGTTCATGTCTGTCCTGCGACGAAGTGGGTCAATGGATAGGATTGCCTTTTATAGGCGACATAGCGTTTGCGTCCCTCGGCGGCATCGTCTTCATCAAGCGAAATGATTTCGAACACGCGCGCGAATTGCGCGAAATTGTTCGGCGTGCGGCGCGTGAGGTTCACCAGCATATCGTGGTGCGGCAGCGTTGCGTCTTCATTATCGGTAATCACGATCGGCGTCTGCGGCGCCAGCGGATCGCCGGCCAGCACGTGCGGAATGAAATCGGTATCCCCCACGTTCCACAGCGCCGCATTCAATGCCTCGGCCTGTTCAGGGCTTTCTGCCAGCACCACGACTTTGGCGCGCGCGCCATATGCCTTGCGCGCCAGCCGGCAGGCATAGGACAGCTTATCGGGGATATTGGTATGGAAGTCGATCCGGGTCATGGCATCACTAAAAAGAGGAGGGCTTTCGCCCTCCGGTGCAGTTTCCTGCGCAGTTTTCCAAATGATCAGGCATTCATGCCGCTATGGCGCAGCAAAGCGTCGATCGAAGGTTCACGGCCGCGGAAGGCCTTGAACGATTCGAGCGCCGGCCGCGAGCCGCCCACGGCGAGGATCTCGCGGTGGAAGCGGCGTCCGGTGTCGAACAGGTCGGCTCCGGATTCGACGGCTTCTTCGAATGCGGCATAGGCGTCGCTGGATAACACCTCGGCCCATTTATAGCTGTAATAGCCGGCCGCGTAGCCGCCCGCGAAGATATGGCTGAACGAATGCTGGAAGCGGTTGAACGACGGCGGCGTGATGACGGCGAAGTTGCGGCGGATGTCGTCGACCAGTTCCTGCACCTGCTGGCTGTGCGGATCGAAATCGTAGTGCAGGTGCATGTCGATCAGCGAGAACTCGACCTGGCGCAGGGTCTGCATCCCGGACTGGAAGTTCTTCGCCGCCAGCATCTTGTCGTACAGCGCGCGCGGCAGCGGTTCGCCGGTCTTGTAGTGCGCGGTCATCTGCTGCAGCTTGTCCCACTCCCAGCAGAAGTTTTCCATGAACTGCGACGGCAGCTCCACCGCATCCCATTCGACGCCCGAGATGCCGGCCACCGACAGCTCTTCGACTTCGGTCAGCATGTGGTGCAGGCCGTGGCCGAATTCGTGGAACAGCGTGGTCACTTCGTCATGCGTGAACAGCGACGGCTGCAGCACGCCGTCCACCGTCGCCGGCGGCGTGAAATTGCAGACCAGGTAGGCGACCGGGGTCTGCACCGCGCCGCCAGAGAGCAGGCGGCGGCCGCGCGCATCGTTCATCCAGGCGCCCTGGGCCTTGCCGGCGCGCGCATACGGATCGAGGTAGAACTGGCCGACCAGCTGGCCGTTGCGCTCGATGCGGTAGAAGCGCACGTCCGGGTGCCATACGGGCGCCTCTTCGGGGATGACGTCGGCCTCGAACAGCTGGCGGATCACGCCGAACAGGCCTTGCAGCACCTTATGTTCGGGGAAGTATTCCTTCACTTCCTGGGCCGAGAAGGCATAGCGCTTCTCGCGCAGCTTTTCGGAAGCATAGGTGACGTCCCAGGATTGCAGATCATCGATGCCAAGCTCGGTGCGCGCGAACTCGCGCAGCTCGAGCAGGTCTTTCTCGGCGTACGGACGCGCGCGACGCGCCAGGTCTTCGAGGAATTCGATCACGTGCTGCGGGCTCTGCGCCATCTTGGCCACCAGCGAGACGTCGGCGAAGCTGCCGTAGTCGAGCAGGCGCGCTTCTTCGTTGCGCAGCTTGAGCAGGTTGACGATATTGGACGAGTTGTCCCACTTCTCGACCTCGGTGAACATGATGCCGGCGTCCGACGCCTTGGTGGCGCTGGCGCGGTAGATCGTTTCGCGCAGCGCGCGGTTGTCGGCGAACTGCAGCACCGGGAAGTAGGACGGGAAGTGCAGGGTGAACAGCCAGCCGCTCTTGCCATCGCGCTCGGCGGCGGCCTTGGCGGCCTGCTTCACGTCGTCCGGCAGGCCCGCGAGTTCTTCTTCGTTCTCGACCACCAGCTTGTAGTCGTTGGTCGCGTCCAGCACGTTTTCCGAGAAGCGCGTCGACAATTGCGATTGCTGCTCCTGGATCTCGGCGAAGCGCGGCTTTTTATCTTCCGGCAGTTCGGCGCCGCCGAGGCGGAAGTCGCGCAGGGCGTTTTCGACGATGCGCTGGCGCACAGGGTTGAGGCTGTCCCAGTGCGGGCCATTACGCAGCTGCTTGTACTTGGCGAACAGCGCCTCGTTCTGGCCGATGGCGGTGGAGAACTCCACGACCTTCGGCTGGTTCTCGTTATAGGTGGCGCGCAGCTCGGGCGTGTCCACCACGTGGTTCAGGTGGCCGACCACGCCCCAGGCGCGGCCCAGGCGTTCGCTGGCGTCGTCGAGCGGGGCCAGGGTGTCCCAGGTGACGTCATCCACCGGGGCTTCGAGTTGCGCCACGATGGCATTGGCGTCAAGGATCAGCTGCTCGATGGCGGGCGTGACGTGCTCGGGCTTGATCGCGTCGAAGCGCGGCAGGCCGGAAAAGTCGAGGAGGGGATTGGTAGCGGTCGTCATCGTAGTCCTTCCATATTCGTTAATCACTGGTACGCCGAACGCTCATGCAGATGCCATGGCAGCCAATGAGCGGCCATGGCGCCATGACGGGCTTACGCCAGGCCTGGTTTCGGTTCCATGCCCGACGCCTGGCCCGCCGGCGGCTGGCCGCTGGCGTGCACGCGCTCCGCGGACTCGAGGGTATTCATCAACAACATCGTGATCGTCATCGGACCGACGCCGCCAGGCACTGGAGTGATGTGCGACGCCACCTCGGACACGCCCGCGAAATCGACGTCGCCGCATAGCTTGCCCGCGTCGTCACGGTTCATGCCGACGTCGATCACGATCGCGCCCGGCTTGACCATCTCTGCGGTGAGGGTATTGCGGCGGCCGACGGCGGCCACGATCACGTCGGCCTGGCGGGTGTGGTAGCCCAGGTCCGGCGTTGCGCTATGGCAGATGGTGACGGTGGCGTTGGCTTGCAAGAGCAACAGGGCCATCGGCTTGCCGACGGTATTCGAGCGGCCGATCACCACTGCGTGCTTGCCGCGCAGGTCGATGCCGGTGGTCTCGATCAGCTTCATGCAGCCGTACGGGGTGCAGGGGCGAAAGCCCGGCAGGTTGGCCACCAGCTCGCCGGCCGACAGCACCGAATAGCCGTCGACGTCCTTGGCGGTCGAGATGGCCTCGATGACTTTCGACGGGTCGATGTGCTTCGGCAGCGGCATCTGCACCAGGATGCCATGGATGGCCGGGTCCGCGTTCAATGCTGCAATGCGGTCGAGCAGGGCTTGCTCGGAAAGGTCGGCCTCGTATTTCTCGAGCACCGAATGGAAGCCCACGTCGCCGCAGGCCTTCACCTTGTTGCGCACATAGACCTGGCTGGCCGGATCTTCGCCGACCAGGATCACGGCCAGGCCAGGCTGCTTGCCGGCGGCGGTGAGTTTGGCGGCGCGCGCGGCGATATCTTCGCGCAGTTGTTTGGAAAGGAGGACTCCGTCGATCAGTTGTGCAGGCATGGTGAAAGCTCGTCGCTGGGCAAAAAGAGAATTATACGGCCCACGCATGCAATCTCCTCCTTTCAGCGTATAAATGGGCCGTTTTTTGCCGCCGATCAGGCGCTCCGGTATACGATGTTCATTGATCGAAAATCCAATGTTTCTCTATGAAAATTGTGCACTTGCAGCATGGGATTTTATATTGTGAAATGCCATACCGTAATTTGAAAATGCCAAAATCCACTGGTAGAATCCATTGGTTTATCTAAAAAGATAGTCTGAAATTTCACCACTCGCCGCCAGCCTGCGCAGGGATCGGGTCGGGGCGCACCACTCTAGGAGACGCATGACATGTCAGCTCAACTCGACCAGTTGACCGCGCAAGCCGCCAATGATCCGGACGCGATCGAGACCAAGGAATGGCTCGATGCGCTGGAAGCGGTGATCGAACATGAAGGGACCGAGCGCGCCCATTACCTGATGGAGCGCCTGGTGGACCTGGCGCGCCGCCGTGGCGCCCACGTTCCGTTCTCGAGCAATACCGCCTACGTCAACACCATCCCGGCCCACCTGAACCAGAATTCGCCGGGCAATCTCGAATACGAAGAGCGCCTGCGCTCGTGGATGCGCTGGAACGCGATGGCGATGGTCGTCAAGGCCAACCGCGCCGACGGCGACCTGGGCGGCCACATCTCGTCCTTCGCCTCGCTGGCGAACATGCTGGGCACCGGCTTCAACCACTTCTGGCACGCCCCGACCGAAGACCACGGCGGCGACCTGCTGTACATCCAGGGCCACTCCTCGCCCGGCATCTACGCGCGCGCCTTCCTCGAAGGCCGCCTCTCCGAAGAGCAGCTGCTGAACTTCCGCCGCGAAGTCGACGGCAAGGGCCTGTCGTCGTACCCGCACCCGAAACTGATGCCGGACTTCTGGCAGTTCCCGACCGTGTCGATGGGCCTGGGCCCGCTGATGGCGATCTACCAGGCGCGCTTCCTGAAGTACCTGCACGCGCGCGGCATCGCCAAGACCGACAACCGCAAGGTCTGGGTCTTCTGCGGCGACGGCGAGATGGACGAGCCGGAATCGATGGGCGCGATCGGCATGGCCGCGCGCGAGCAGCTGGACAACCTGGTCATGGTCGTCAACTGCAATCTGCAGCGCCTGGACGGTCCGGTGCGCGGCAACGGCAAGATCATCCAGGAACTGGAAGCCGACTTCCGCGGCGCCGGCTGGAACGTCGTCAAGGTCATCTGGGGCTCGCAGTGGGATCCGCTGCTGTCGCAGGACAAGGAAGGCATCCTGCAGCGCGTGATGATGGAAACCGTCGACGGCGAATACCAGAACTACAAGGCCAAGGACGGCGCCTACGTGCGCAAGCACTTCTTCGGCAAGCATCCGAAGCTGCTCGAGATGGTCTCGAAGATGAGCGACGACGACATCTGGCGCCTGACCCGCGGCGGCCACGATCCGCACAAGATCTACGCCGCCTTCAAGAACGCGCAAGAAAACAAGGGTTCCCCGACCGTCCTGCTGGTCAAGACCGTCAAGGGCTTCGGCATGGGCAAGTCGGGCGAGGCGCGCAACACCGCGCACCAGACCAAGAAGCTGGACGACCAGGCGATCCGCGACATGCGCGACCGCTTCAATATCGCCATCCCCGACGACAAGCTGGCCGACATCCCGTTCTTCAAGCCGGCCGACGACGCGCCCGAGATGGTGTACCTGCACGAGCGCCGCAAGGCCCTGGGCGGCTACCTGCCGCAGCGCCGCGAGAAGGCCGACGAGCAGCTGACCGTGCCGAAGCTGGAATCGTTCAAGGGCGTGCTCGAGCCGACCCCTGAAGGCCGCGAGATCTCGACCACCCAGTCGTACGTGCGCGTGATCACCAGCCTGCTGAAGGACGAAAGCATCGGCCAGCGCATCGTGCCGATCCTGGTCGACGAATCGCGCACCTTCGGCATGGAAGGCCTGTTCCGCCAGATCGGCATCTTCAACCAGCAGGGCCAGTTGTACGAGCCGGTCGACCGCGACCAGGTGATGTACTACCGTGAAGACAAGGCAGGCCAGATCCTGCAAGAGGGCATCAACGAAGCGGGCGGCATGAGCTCGTGGATCGCGGCGGCGACTTCGTACTCGTCGAACAACCGCACGATGATCCCGTTCTACACCTTCTACTCGATGTTCGGCATGCAGCGCGTGGGCGACCTGGTCTGGCTGGCCGGCGACATCCGTGCGCGCGGCTTCCTGATGGGCGGCACCGCCGGCCGCACGACGCTGAACGGCGAAGGCCTGCAGCACGAAGATGGCCACAGCCACGTGATCGCCGCGACCGTGCCGAACTGCCTGCCGTATGACCCGACCTTCGGTCACGAAGTCGCCGTCATCATCCAGGACGGCCTGCGCCGCATGGTGGAAGAACAGGAAGACGTGTTCTACTACATCACCATCATGAACGAGAACTACTCGCATCCTGGCCTGAAGCCGGGCCAGGAAGAGGGCATCCTGAAGGGCATGTACCTGCTGCAGGAAGGCGCCGCGATCACTGGCGACAAACCTGCGCCGCGCGTGCAGCTGATCGGCTGCGGCACCATCCTGCGCGAGTCGATCTTCGCCGCCGAGCTGCTCAAGAACGACTGGGGCGTCGATGCGGACGTGTGGTCGGCGCCTTCGCTGACCCTGCTGGCGCGCGACGGCCAGGACGCCGAGCGCTGGAACATGGTCAACCCGGAACTGCCGCAGCGCGTGCCGTACGTGACTTCGCTGCTGCAGAACACCAGCGGCCCGATCGTCGCGACCACCGACTACATGCGCATGTTCGCCGAGCAGATCCGCGCCTTCATGCCGAAGGACCGCACCTATAAAGTGCTGGGCACCGACGGCTTCGGTCGCTCGGATTCGCGCGTCAAGCTGCGCGAGTTCTTCGAGGTGAACCGCTACTACGTCACGGTCGCCGCGCTGCGCGCCCTGGCCGACGAAGGCAAGATCGACCGCGCCATCGTGTCGCAGGCGATCGCCAAGTACGGCATCGACCAGAACAAGCCGAATCCGGTGACCCAGTAAATGCTCATGCAGGCCGTTTCTTCCTGTCGGAAGCGGCCTGCCTAGGCTAACTCGAATAAAAAATTTGGAGCTAACACTATGAGCGTTGTGGAAGTCAAAGTCCCCGATATCGGCGACTTCAAGGAAGTCGAAGTCATCGAACTGATGGTCAAGCCGGGCGACACCATCAAGGTCGACCAGTCGCTGGTGACCGTCGAGTCGGACAAGGCCAGCATGGAAATCCCGTCGAGCCATGCCGGCGTCGTGAAAGAGATCAAGGTGAAGGTCGGCGACAAGGTCGCCGAAGGTTCGCTGGTGCTGCTGCTCGAGGAAGCGGGCGGCGCCGCCGAAGCGCCTGCCGCCGCCGCTCCTGCGGCTGCTGAAAAACCGGCTGAAAAACCTGCCGAAGCGCCGGCCGCAGCCGCCCCAGCGGCATCCGGCGGCCCGGTCGACGTGACCGTGCCCGACATCGGCGACTTCAAGGAAGTCGAAGTCATCGAACTGATGGTCAAGGTCGGCGACACGATCAAGGTCGACCAGTCCCTGATCACGGTCGAGTCGGACAAGGCCAGCATGGAGATCCCGTCGAGCCATGCCGGCGTCGTGAAGGAACTGAAAGTGAAGGTCGGCGACAAGGTCGCCAAGGGCTCGCTGGTGCTGGTCGTGGAAGCGACCGGCGGCGCATCGGCTGCTCCTGCCGCCGCGCCCGCACCTGCCGCTGCTCCGGCAGCCGCACCTGCCGCTGCTCCAGCAGCTGCGCCAGCACCGGCGCCAGCGCCTGCCGCAGCTCCTGCGCCAGCCGCCGCGCCAGGCGTCACCGGCTCGAAAGCCCACGCCTCGCCATCGATCCGCAAATTCGCGCGCGAACTGGGCGTCGACCTGGGCCGCGTGCCGGGCACCGGTCCGAAGGGCCGCATCACCCAGCAGGACGTGCAGACGTTCGTGAAGGGCGTGATGTCCGCGCCGGCCGCCGCTGCGCCTGCGGCAGCGGGCGGCGGCGCCGGCATCGGCGGCATCAGCCTGCTGCCATGGCCGTCGCTCGACTTCTCGAAATTCGGTCCGACCGAAACCGTGCCGCTGTCGCGCATCAAGAAGATCTCGGGCCCGAACCTGCATCGCAACTGGGTCATGATCCCGCACGTGACGCACTTCGACGAAGCCGACGTGACCGACCTGGAACAGTTCCGCGTCGATTCGAACGCCGCGCTGGCCAAGCAGAAGTCCGCAGTCAAGCTGACCATGCTGGCCTTCGTGATCAAGGCGAGCGTCGCCGCGCTCAAGAAGTTCCCGCAATTTAACGCGTCGCTGTCGGAAGACGGCGCGGCCCTGATCACCAAGCAGTACTACAACATCGGCTTCGCGGCCGACACCCCGAATGGCCTGGTGGTGCCGGTCGTGAAGGATGCGGACAAGAAGACGATCTCGCAGATCGCCGTCGAAATGGGCGAGCTCTCGGGCCAGGCGCGCGAAGGCAAGCTGCCGCCGACCGCGATGCAGGGCGCGACCTTCACCATCTCGTCGCTGGGCGGCATCGGCGGCACCAACTTCACGCCGATCATCAACGCGCCGGAGCTGGCGATCCTGGGCCTGTCCAAGTCGGCGATGAAGCCGGTGTGGGACGGCTCGAGCTTCCAGCCGCGCCTGATGCTGCCGCTGTCGCTGTCGTACGACCACCGCGTGATCGACGGCGCCGGCGCCGCGCGCTTCGCCGCCTACCTGGCCGAAGTGCTGGCCGATATGCGCAAGACCCTTCTGTGATTGGAGCGCACTGATGAGCACTGTTGAAGTGAAAGTCCCGAACATCGGCGACTTCAAGGACGTCGAAGTGATCGAGCTGATGGTCAAGCCGGGCGACACGATCAAGGTCGACCAGTCCCTGGTCACCGTCGAATCGGACAAGGCCAGCATGGAGATCCCGTCGACCCACGCGGGCGTGGTCAAGGAAGTCAAGGTCAAGGTCGGCGACAAGATCAATGAAGGCGACCTGCTGCTGAGCATTGAAGAATCGGGCGCGGGCGCGCCTGCCGCCGACAAGTCGGCTGAAAAGCCGGCAGAAAAGCCGGCCGCGCAGATCGGTGCGCAAGCCGCGGCGCCGACCGCCGCCGCCGCGCCGACCGATTCGTATGCGCCGGCGCACCCGGCGCCGGCCGCCCAGCCGGGCGCCGCACCTGCGCCGAATGCGTCGAGCTACTCGGGCCAGGTCGACATCGAATGCGAGATGATGGTGCTGGGCGCCGGTCCTGGCGGCTATTCGGCCGCCTTCCGCGCCGCCGACCTCGGCATGAACACCGTGCTGGTCGAGAAGTACGCGACCCTGGGCGGCGTGTGCCTGAACGTCGGTTGCATTCCATCGAAGGCGCTGCTGCACGTGGCGCACATCATGGATGAAACCGCGCACATGGCCGACCTGGGCGTCTCGTTCGCCAAGCCGCAAGTCGACATCGACAAGCTGCGCGCGCACAAGGATGGCGTGATCAAGAAGATGACCGGCGGCCTGGCCTTCATGGCCAAGGCGCGCAAGGTCAATGTGGTGCAGGGCGTGGGCCAGTTCCTCTCCCCGAACCACATCGAAGTCACCGGTCCCGATGGCGGCAAGAAGGTCGTGGCCTTCAAGAAGGCGATCATCGCCGCCGGCTCGTCGGTGGTGAAGCTGCCGTTCGTGCCGGAAGATCCGCGCATCGTCGATTCCACCGGCGCGCTGGAACTGCGCCAGGTGCCGAAGAAGATGCTGGTCATCGGCGGCGGCATCATCGGCCTGGAAATGGCGACCGTCTATTCGTCGCTGGGTTCGCGCATCGACGTGGTCGAGATGATGGATGGCCTGATGCAGGGCGCCGACCGCGAGGCGGTCAAGGTCTGGCAGAAGTTCAATGCCCACCGCTTCGATAACATCATGCTGAAAACCAAAACCGTCGGCGTGGAAGCGCTGCCGGAAGGGATCAAGGTCACCTTCGAAGCGGCCGAAGCCGGCGCCACTTCGCCGGAACCGCAGCTGTACGACCTGGTGCTGGTGGCCGTGGGCCGCAGCCCGAACGGCAAGAAGATCTCTGCCGACAAGGCCGGCGTGACGGTGACCGACCGCGGCTTCATCCCGGTCGACGGCCAGATGCGCACCAATGTGCCGCACATCTTCGCCATCGGCGACCTGGTGGGCCAGCCGATGCTGGCGCACAAGGCGGTGCACGAGGCGCACGTGGCGGCCGAAGCAGCGCTCGACAAGAAGACCCACTTCGACGCCAAGGTGATCCCGTCGGTCGCGTACACCGATCCCGAAGTGGCATGGGTCGGCCTCACCGAGGACGAAGCCAAGCAGAAGGGCATCAAGGTCGAGAAGGGCCACTTCCCGTGGAACGCCAGCGGCCGCGCGGTCGCCAACGGCCGCGACGAAGGCTTCACCAAGCTGCTGTTCGATGCCGAGACCCACCGCATCGTCGGCGGCACCATCGTCGGCACCAATGCCGGCGACATGATCGGCGAGATCGCGCTGGCGATCGAGATGGGCGCGGACGGCGTGGACATCGGCAAGACCATCCACCCGCACCCGACCCTGGGCGAGTCGATCGGCATGGCGGCCGAAGCCTACGAAGGCGTCTGCACCGATTTGCCGCCGCCGAAGAAGCGTTGATCGCGGCAAGCGCATGACAGGGACGGGACCAGCGATGGTCCCGTTTTTTTACATCTGCCGGAACACGTCCATGTAGTTGCGGCTCACCACCAGCTGCTCATCGCGCCCCTTGAGCTTCACATGCAAGCGTCCGCGAAAATCGGTGCGCGTGCCCGCCACGTGGCGCGCCGCCACGATCACCCCACGGTGGATCTGCCAGAACTGTTGCGGGTCCAATTGCTCCTTTAACTGCCGCAGCGGCGTGCGGATCAGGCTTTCGCCATCCGGCAGGAATACGCTGGTGTACTTGTCGTTGCTCTGGAAATAGATCACTTCCTCGACCGCGATCAGGCGCGTTTCCTGGCCCGCCGCGGCGCGGATCCATTGCAGCGGTGCGGGCGCGGCCGGGGTGGCCGGAACGCCGGCCCCCAGCTGGCGCAGCAGCGCCTGCAGGGCGTCCGCCGGCAGCGCTGGCGCCGGCGCCGACAGCGCGGCGCGCAGTCGCTCGACGGTGCGCGCCAGCCGCTCCTGGCGTATCGGCTTCAGCAGATAATCGAAGGCCTCGTGCTCGAAGGCCTGGGCCGCGTAATGCTCGTGGGCGGTGGTGAACACCACGCGCGGCGCGTTGCCGCCGGCGCACAGCCGCGCGGCCAGGTCGATCCCGGTCAGGCCCGGCATCTGGATGTCCAGGAACGCCACCTGCGGCGCCAGCTCGTCGATCAGGCGCAGCGCTTCGATGCCGTTCGGGGCGCGCACGATCTCGAGCCCGGGCCAGGCTTCGCGCAGCTGGGTGGCGAGATAGTCGAGCAAATGGGGTTCGTCGTCGGCGATCAGGGCAAGGCAGCGGTCGATGATGTCACCTCGGTGTGGGAAAGGGGGAGCAGCAGGCGCGCGACCACGCCGCCGCCGGGATTGTCGAGCAGCTCCAGGCGCGCGCCCGGCCCATGCAGCTGGCGCACACGCTCGCGCAGATTGGACAGGCCGACGCCGCCGCCGGGACGCGGCGGCGCGGCCACCAGCCCGCGCCCGCTGTCGCGCACCTCGACCCGCAACACGCCGTCGTCGACGGCGGCGCGCAGCACGATCTCGCCGCCGTCCACCTTGGGTTCCAGTCCGTGCATGACGGCGTTCTCGACCAGCGGCTGGATCAGCATCGGCGCGATCGGCAGCGTGCGGCAGGCGTTGTCCGCTTCGATGCGCCAGCGCAGGCGCTGGCCCATGCGCACGCCCAGCACGTCGAGATAGTTTGCCGCCAGATCCAGTTCAGCCCCGAGCGTGGCGCTGCCGGCGCGGCTGGCGGCCAGGCTGGCGCGCAGGTAGTCGATGAAGCGCTCCAGCATGCGCCGCGCCTGGGCCGGCTGGGTATCGATCAGGCTGACCACATTGGCCAGCGTGTTGTACAGGAAGTGCGGCTCGATCTGGGCCTGCAGCGCGCGCAGCTGGGCCTCGGCCAGCAGCCGCGCCGTGGTCGCCATCTGCTCTTGCCGGCGCGCCTCCAGGGTCTGGCGTTCGATGCGGCGCTCGCCGGCGACCAGCACCATCAGGATGGCCACGCCGATCGCCAGGCCAAAGGCCAGCAGGGCCCCGAGCGCGTCGGCATTCAGGATGGGCATGGCGCCGCGCAGGATGGCGCCCGAGACGGCGATGCCGAAGGCGGCGCACAGCACGATCGCGGCCAGGTCGAGCAGGCGCGCATTCGTCCGGCTGGTGGTCGGCGGCACCACCTTCTCCAGCACCCGCAGCGCGCCATGAATGGGGAAGCCGACGCAGTGCGACGCCAGCAGGCTGTAGCCGAACAGCGTGAGGAACGACGCGCGCCAGTTGCCGAAGGTGGTCAACGCCAGCGAGATCCCGAGCGCGATCAGCGTATTCCACAGCGCGGTATAGAGCAGGTCGCGCGCGGCCGAGCGCGGCCAGCGCCGGAATACCGGGAACAGTTCCAGCGGGTGGCCGCGCCTGTGCGCGGAGGTCGGAGCGGATAGTTTCATGCTGTTAAGAAATTACCATGAAAGCAGTGCGGTGCGCGATAGGGAAGTCGCGCCAGCGCCACCGGCCCATCCTTGACGCCGGCGGCGTCGAACACCGTCATCACCGTGACGCCGGCGCGCAAGTCCTGGGCCACGCCGACCAGGTAGCCATCGAGCTCCGAGCGCGCGTTGCGGCGCGGGACCAGCACGTGTTCCTCGACCTGCCAGCCGGCGCCGAAGACGTAACCATCGACCTTGCCGGTGTCAAGATCGACCAGGTTGACGCTGTCGAGCCGCAGGTCGGGCGAGGCGCCGCTGGCGCCCAGCAGGGCGAGGCGGCGGTGGCGCGCCATCGCCACCTGCGGCATCACGCGCGGGAATTCGCTGGCGCCGAACAGGCGCTCGGTGCGCGCCTGGCCGCCGGCATAGTCGAGCGTGACCTGCACGGTGCGGCTGCGCGGCGGCGTATGCTCCCCGCGCATCACGCTGCCCACCCCGGCCAGCGCGTCGCCCTCGTGCAGCACCACGTCGAAGCGGGTGCAGTCGCCGTCTTCCCAGGCATTCCCGAAGTGGAACACCATCGTTGGCGGCAGTTCGAAGACCTGGCGCAGCGCCAGCGTGTCCTTGGCGATCACGATCACCCGCGCCGCACGTTCACTGTTCCAGACATGGCGGTCGGCGAAACTCAGGCGCGCATCGTTCCGCAGATCGTAGGGTGGCACGACGAAGATCAGGTGCTTTGCGCTCACCACGAAATCATGCACCATCGCCAGTTGCGGCACCGGCAGCAGGGCGGTGCGCAGCACCTGGCCCCGGGCGCCGATCTGGTACAGCGCCAGGCGGTTGGCGCCGGGCAGCGTGCCGAAGTTCCACATGCCGCCCTGCGGATCGAGCTTGGGGTGGGCCGAGAACGGCATCGCGCGCAGTTCGTCACTCCAGGTCTTGATGCCGCGCGTGGCCAGCGACTCCGGATCGAGTTCGGTCGCCGAGCCGCCTTCCCACAACGCATACAGCCGGCCGTCGAACGGCAGCAGATTGGTGTTGGCGGCGTTCATGGTGTCGTTGTCGCGCACGCCCCGGCGCGTCACGAGCGTGCCGAAGGCCGGATACAGGAACCGGCCGGCCGCGCTTTCTTCGACGTAGCGCTGGGTCTCGACGAAGCGGCCCCGGTGGCGCACCTTGCCGTCGGCCACGGTCCAGGCCTGGGCGAAGCCGTCGCCGTCGAACCAGTGGTGATAGCGTTCGCCTTTCATCTCGAAGCGGCCCGGCCCGTTGCGGTAGAAGGTGCCGCGCAGGTCGCGCGGCAGGCGGCCCCTGACGGCGGCGTCGCCTTCCTGGTTGCCGGCCTGGTTGGCGTAGACCGCCAGCGACGGGTCGCGCGCCAGGGCGGCGTGGAAGCGCTGGTGGGTGGCCTCGTCGGCGCGGACCGCCGGGGCGAGGGCGAGGGCGCCGAGTGCGGCGCCGGCATGCAAAAAGGAACGGCGGTGCATGGTGGCCTCAGCGCACGGTGATGCGGATGGCGTTGCCGCCCTGCGGCAGGTCGATGCGGGCAGCCTCGAACGCCGGCGGCCCCATATTGCCCAGCGCATCGTTGCTGAAGCCGGTCGCCTCGACCGGGATGCCCATCATGTTCTGGTCCAGCTTGCCGTTGTCGTTGGCGTCATGGTAGGCGGCGATGGCGTACTGGCCGGCGGCCAGGTCCTTGAGCGCGAAGGTGGCGCCGCCATCCCGGACGGGCGCGCTGGCGCTGTGCAGCGGGCGCTTGAGGAAGCGGTCGGCGCTGTCGAACAGGGCGATCTTCACGCTGCCGCCGTCGCCGCGCGCGCCGTCGACCTGGATCGACAGGTCGGCGGCGTGGCTGGCGGCGGCGCTGGACAGCAGGGCAAGCAGAAGGGCAAGGCGGTGCATGAAAGTCTCCGTTGAGTGGTCGATAGGGCCATTCTGGAAGAGCGAACCGCGCCCCGCCGCGGTTTGCGACGAGGCGGCGCCGGGCGGCGCGAAATGCACGGATACGGCGCGAATCGTCATCAAGAGAGAGCGCCACGTGCGCCGCTTGCCAGCGCCTGGCAAAAGCCTATGATGAGGGAGTACGGCGGGAAATGCGGCGGCAAGCCGACTTGCCGCGCCCGCGTTCAGCTCAGGAGGGCAAGATGGACGAGCACTGCAACGAGTACGTCGGGACCGTCTACGTGTTACCGGAAACCCGCTGTTTCGAACTCCACACCACGGTCCACGGCGCGCCGGCGACCATTTGCGGCACGGTGTCCCAGCTGCTGGCCTCGCAGTTCAGCCAGTACGTGCCGGGCGCCATCGGCACCGTCGATCCGCAGCAGGTGGCGGTGCGGCCGCGCCGGGTCGAGGTGCTGACCCGCGAACTGCACGAGCGCCACCGGGCGCCGCGCAAGGTGCACCTGCTCACGCGCGTGCATGACGTGGAAGAGCAGGCCAGGCCGGTGCCCGTGTCGGCCGTCTGACGAGCACCATAAAAATGAAAATGCCGCCCGGCTTGCACCGGACGGCATTGTTTTGGAGGCGACTTTGCTTCAGCTAAAGCTGACGAAGCGCTCCGGGATATCGATCGTGCCGGCCTTGGCGGCGGCGGCATAGGACCGCATTTCAGCGATCACGGCTTCCATCTGGTCGGCGCCAGGGTTTTCGATAAAGTTTTTCATGCGTTCTTGCAGCGATGCCTGTTGATCACGCCATTCGTATCTGGACGACTTGCTCATGCTTTCTCCTCGCGGTCTCACCGCTGTTATTGATATTCACGACACCCTCTGTGAAGGCTTACAGAGTGCCACAAAAATGCCCGTTGTGTCCGTGCGATGCCGCACTTAGTCATCCAGCTCCCGTGATTATTTAACAGTTCTTCAGAACGCTGGCATAAAACAGCTCGAGACGCGCCGCCAGCTCGCGCCGCGCCTCCTCGCGCGTGGGTTGGGTGTCGGGGAACAAGAAGCGCCCGATCGGATCGCCGCAGATGCAGCCGATCAGATGGATCGGCAGCAATTCCAGCGGCACCTCGTCGCGCAGCTGCCTGCGGATGTCCGGGCGCGAAAAGAAGCGGTACAGCATCTCGCGCGTCAGGCGCGGCCCGCCCTCATAGAAAGCCTTCGCCAGTTCCGGATTGCTGGCGGCTTCGGCGATCACCACGCGCTGCATGGCCATCGTATCTGGGTCGACCAGCAGATCGTAGAAGTCGCGCGCGAAGTCGTCGACGATCGCGCGCAGCGGCCGGGTGTCGGCGTCCATGCTGTGTCCGGCAAACAGGCGTTCGCGCCGTGAGGCGAGCACGGCCTTGAGCAGGCCGGCCTTGCCGCCGAACTTCACATAGATCGTGCGCACCGCCACCCGCGCCTCGCGGGCGATGGCTTCCAGGCTGACCTTGGTATAGCCATGGCGCAGGATGAGGCAGCCCGCGGCCTCGATCAATTCCTGGGTACGGGCCTCGACTTCCGACGCCTTCGGGCGGCCGGCGGATTTGACGGTCGCCGGGGTTTCACTCTGTGCTTTGCTCATGGCAAGGACTCTAGTGCAAACCAAAATGAAACGCAACCGTTTCATTTCTTGACTTCCCCGTGTTGCTGGCAAATAATGCGATGAATCCATTTCATTTCATTTTCCGGAGCTTTTCCATGGCAGAGATGCACAGCACGGCAGGGCAGGCGCCCGCGGCACAGACCCCAGCGGGCGCGGCGCCAGGCAGCGGGCCCGGCAAGAGCGCGCCCAACAAGCGCGTGCTGGTCGTCGTCGGCCTGATCGCGCTGGCCGCGATCGGCGCCGGCGGACGCATGTGGTACCGCAGCCATCACTTCGTCGAGACCGAAAATGCCTATGTCACCGGGCGCGTGCACCAGGTGTCGTCGCGCGTGGCCGGCGTGGTCACCAAGGTCCTGGTGGACGACAACCAGCTGGTGAAGGCGGGCGACACGATCGCCGAGCTGGACCCGGTCGACCACGCCGTGCGCGTCGAGCAGATCGAAGCCCAGATCGCCAGCATGCAGCAGCAGCTCAAGCAGGCCGAGGCGCAGATCGAGCAGGTGCGCGCCCAGGCCGCCGGCGCTAGCGCCCAGGTCAAGCAGTCCCAGGCCCAGCTGCTGCGGGCGCGCCAGGACGCCGAACGCTTCGGCCAGCTGTACAACGAGACCATGAAGGCGGTCTCGAAGGCCGAGGTGGATGCCTCGAACGCCGCGCGCGACGCCGCCGTGGCCGACCTGGCCGCGCGCCGCGACAACGCCGCCGCGGCGCAAGCCCAGATCGGCGCTGCCGAGGCGGGCCGCGACGTGCTCAAGGCGCAGGTCAAGGTATTGCAGGCGCAGTGGAAGGAAGCGCAGCAGCAGCTGGCCTACAACCGCATCGTGGCGCCGGTGGACGGCCGCGTCGGCCGCCGCAGCGTCGAAGTCGGCGCCCGCGTGCAGCCGGGCCAGGCGATGCTGGCCGTGGTCGAGGACAACGTCTGGGTGGTCGCCAACTTCAAGGAAACCCAGCTCGCCGGCCTGGCGCCGGGACAGATGGTCAATCTCGAGGTCGACGCGCTGCCCGAGCATCACCTGGTGGGCCGCGTGGACAGCTTCGCCCCGGCCTCGGGCAACCAGTTCGCGCTGCTGCCGGCCGATAACGCGACCGGCAACTTCACCAAGATCGTGCAGCGCGTGCCGGTCAAGATCACGCTCGACCCGCAGGACGTGAAAAAATACGCCGGCCGCCTGGTGCCCGGCATGTCGGTGGTGGCCGAGGTCGAACTGGGCCAGGACGTCAAGCCGACCCAGACCGCCGCCGCGCACTAAGCGCTTGCCATGACGACCCTGAGCAAACCCGCCGCAGCCGGCCCGACATCGGGGGCAGTCCCCGGCGCGCCTGCGAATGGCGCCGCGGTCGACCTGCGCACCTGGATCGCGATCGCCGCCGGCATGCTGGGCGCCTTCATGGCGGTGCTCGACATCCAGATCACCAACTCTTCGCTGCGCGACATCCTCGGCACCCTGTCGGCCACGCAGGAAGAAGGCTCATGGATCTCGACCGCCTACCTGTGCGCCGAGATCGTCGTGATCCCGCTGACGGCGCTGTTCACGCGCGCCTTCGGCGTGCGCAACTACATGATCGGCACCACCGCGCTGTTCCTGGTGTTCTCGACCCTGTGCGGCGCGGCCTGGAGCCTGGAGAGCATGATCGTGTTCCGCATGCTGCAGGGCTTCACCGGCGGCGCGCTGATCCCGATGGCGATGACCCTGGTGATGACCCTGCTGCCGCCGTCGAAGCGCGCCACCGGCATGGCCATCTTCGGCCTGACCGCGACCCTGGCGCCGGCCATGGGCCCGACCTTGGGCGGCTACCTGTCGGAGCTGTATGGCTGGCCGTCGATCTTCTACATCAACTGGGTGCCGGGCGTGCTGCTCATCGCCGGCATGGCCTGGGGCCTGAATCCCGAGAAGGCCAACCTCAGGACGCTGGTGAAGGCCGACTGGCTCGGCATCGCGCTGATGGCGATGGGCCTGGCCTGCCTGACGATCTTCCTGGAAGAAGGCAATTCGAAGGACTGGTTCGATTCGAGCTTCATCGTGACCTTCGCCGCGCTCTCGCTCACGGGCCTCCTGGGCTGGGTGGCGCTGAGCTTCTCGAAGCCGGAACCGTTCGTCAACCTGCGCCTCTACGGCCAGCGTAATTTTTTGGTGGCGACCACGCTGTCGGCGGTGATCGGTATGGGCCTGTATGGTTCCTCTTACCTGTTGCCGCTGTACCTGGGCCAGATCGCCGGCTATACGCCGATGCAGATCGGCGAAGTGATCGCCTGGGTCGGCCTGCCGCAATTGCTGGTGATGCCGTTCGCGGCCAAGCTGTCCTCGAAAGTGGACAACCGCATCCTGTGCAGCTTCGGCCTGTTCATGTTCGGCATCTCATGCATCATGAATTCGTTCATGGACGCCACCACCGGCTACGACCAGCTGATGTGGACGCAAGTCGTGCGCGCCATCGGCCAGCCGTTCGTGATGCTGACCCTGTCGAACTTCGCGATGTCCGGCCTGTCGCCGCGCGACATGGGATCGGCCTCGAGCCTGTTCAACATGACCCGCAACCTGGGCGGCTCGATCGGCATCGCGCTCCTGGCGACCTCGCTCACCAACCGCGAACACTTCCACTCGGCGCGCCTGGGCGAAGCGGTCTCCAGCTATGCGCCCGCGACCCAGGAACGCCTCGATGTGCTGACCCAGGGCTTCATCGCCAAGGGCATCGATCCCGCCAGCGCCGCCGATCAGGCGCTCGCCGTGGTCGACCGCCTGGTGCGGCGCGAAGCCTATGTGATGGCCTATAACGACGGCTTCTGGATCATCGGCATGATCCTGCTCGGCTGCATCGCGGCGATCTGGATGGCCGACAAGGTCAAGTCGCCTGGCGGTGGTGGCGGTGGCCACTGATATTGAATTCGAATGAAGAGATCAACCATGTTCAAACCTCTCGCCACCGTCATCGCGATCGGCGTACTGCTCGCCGGCTGCACCACGCTCGGCCCGGACTTCAAGGCGCCGGACGCGCCGGCGCAATCTGCGTTCCGCCATCTCGACGCGGGCAGCGACAGCGCGCGCCTGCCGGCCGCCTGGTGGACCGTGTTCCATGACGCCACCCTCGACAGCCTGGAGGCGCGCGCGCTGCGCGACAATCCGGGCGTGCAGGCCGCGGCCCAGCGCCTGCTGCAGGCGCAGGCGCAACTCGGCGTGGTGCGCGCCGGCCAGCTGCCGAGCGTCTCGCTCGGCGCGGGCGTGTCCAATAGCCGGACCTCGGCCGAAACGTCGCAGGGCCTGGCCCTGGGCGGGCGCTCGATCGAGGGCAATAACTATAGCGTCGGCGCGTCGCTGTCGTATGAGCTCGACCTGTGGGGCCGCGTGCGCCGCGTCGTCGAGGCCAGCGATGCGCAGGCGCTGGCGGCGCAGATTGATCGCGACGGCGTGATCCTGCTGCTGTCGAGCCAGGTCGCGTCGTCGTACTGGCAGCTGCGCGGCCTGGATGCCGAGCGGGCGATCCTGGAGGACGCCCTGGCCACGCGGCGCGAGTCGCAGCAACTGGTCGAGGCCCGCTTCAATGCCGGCCTGTCGAACGAGCTGGACGTGTCGCGCGCGCGCATCGAGCGCGCCAACGCCGAAGCCGACCTGCACGAAGTGCAGCGCCAGCGCAACCTGGTGGAACACACGCTGGCCACGCTGGTGGGCAGCACGCCCAGCGCGCCGTTGCTGGCGGCAGCGGACGTGCGACTGCCGCAGCCGCCCGCGATTCCCGTCGGCCTGCCGGCCAGCCTGGTGGGCCAGCGGCCCGACCTGGCGGCCAGCGTGGCGCAGCTGAAGGCGGCCAACGCCCAGATCGGCGTGGCCGAAGGCGCCTTCTATCCGGCGCTGTCGCTGACCGGGAATTTCGGCTATGCCTCGCAAAGCCTGAACGACCTGACGAGCGGCGGCGCACGCCAGTTCTCGGCCGGCCCGCTGGCGCTGTCGCTGCCGATCTTCGATGGCGGACGCAATCGCGCCAACCTGGCGCTCGCCAGGGCGCGCTACGACGAGGCGGTGGCCAACCACCAGACGACATTGTTGACGGCGCTGCGCGAGGTCGAAGACGCGCTGTCCGACCTGCAGCAACGCCAGAAGCAGGGAGACGTGCAAGCGCAGTCGCAGGAGGCCGCGGCGCGCGCGCTGCTGGTGGCGCAGGCGCGCTACGAGCGCGGCGTGTCGACCTATCTCGACGTGACCGACGCCCAGCGCAGCACGCTGGCGGCGGACCGCGCCGCGGCCCAGATCCGCACCCAGCGCCTGCTGGCGACGGTGGCGGTGGCGCGCGCGCTCGGCGGCGGTTGGGAGCAGGGAGAGGCGCTGGCGACGGTGCGATAATGGTCCGGTTGTCATCCACGACCCGAGAGACCATGAAAACCATCCTCGCACCATTCGTCCTGTGCGCCGCCATCGGCGCCGCTGTTGCCCCGACCGTGCAGGCGCAAACAGCGCCCGCGGTCGCCAGCGCCGACCAGCTGCACGCCATGGCGAAACGCTTCGCGCCGGTCGAGCTGCGCGCCGACGTGGCGCACTTGTCCAAAGGCGACCGCGCCGCCATCGCCAAGCTGATCGAAGCGGCGAAGATCGTCGACACGCTGCAGTTGCGCCAGCGCTGGGCCCACAACGAGGCCCTGTGGAACGCGCTCAGGAAAGACACCACGCCGCTCGGCCGTGCGCGCCTGGATGCCTTCTGGCTCAACAAGGGCCCGTGGTCGAACCTCGACAACAATGCCTCCTTCATGCCGGCCGAGTATGCGGGCATCAGGATTCCGGCGCAGAAGCCCGAGGGCGCCAACTTCTATCCGCAAGGCGCCACCAAGGCATCCCTGGAAAACTGGATGAACGGCCTGGCGCCGGAGCAGAAGAAAGAGGCGCAGTGGTTCTTTACGGTGATTCGCACCGGGCCGGACGGCAAGCTGCGCACCGTGAAGTATTCGGAAGAATACCGCCCCGAACTGGAACAGCTGGCGAAACTGCTGCGCGAGGCGGCGGCAGCCACCGATAACGCCTCGCTCAAGAAATTCCTGAACCTGCGCGCCGACGCGTTCCTTTCCAACGACTATCTCGCCTCGGACTTCGCCTGGATGGACCTCGACGCGCCGGTCGACGTGACCATCGGGCCGTACGAAACCTATAACGACGAGCTGTTCGGCTACAAGGCCGCCTTCGAAGCCTATGTGAGCATCCGCGATCCGCAGGAAACGGCCAAGCTCGACTTCTTCGGCAAGCACCTGCAGGAACTCGAAGACAACCTGCCGCTCGACAAGCAGTACCGCAACCCGAAGGTCGGCGCCATCGCGCCAATGGTGGTGGTTAAACTGTTTAGTTCCGTGCGATCATTTTCCTCGTCGTAGCTGGCCTTTGTTCCGTGCAAAGGCTATGCTCGACGACTTGATTGCTGGATTCAGCAGTC
>NZ_JBNDIK010000018.1:0-144086 GCF_050434365.1 Massilia sp. UYP32 | reverse complement strand
GCCAACCAGTTCGCCATCATGTTCGGCGAGCGCTTCACGAACGCGATTATCTAACTACGAATTCTGGCCCCGCACACAGAATTTCTGACAGGTCCCGTCGACCATTTACCGAACGAAAGGCACTCGGCTACCGCCCAAGAAGGCGGCAAACGCGGGTTGGTATATTTCGCGTGGTAATGAGCAATAAACTTTTGCTTTTCAGACCGCTGTACTTCCCTGGCTACCTCGCCAAACCACTTTGCCTGGTCTGATGCATTCTTGAATACGACTTTCGTAAAGTCGAGATACCAATGCGTACCGAAGTGGGTGTTCAATTCCTGAAGAATGGCAGTGCGAACGGCAACTTCGATCCTGTCGATCTGTTCCATCACAAGCGACCTGAGCGCGCGATCGAACTCGTAGATCTGCCGTATGTCATCGAAAGTGGTGCCGGGTTTAAATTGCCTGTTCCCATACAAGAACCCGACAGGCGCCTGCTGCATAAAAGGCAAGGCATAGCCGCGGAACCGGAAGTAGCCCACTGCACGCAGAAAGCGTTCTGCGTCCGCGTCATTCGCCACTACCAAGCCCTTGTTCTTGAGACGTACAACGCTGTCAGCGACAGACAGTACAGGCTTAGCGTATTGCATTTTGTACCGACAAAAAAAACCCGCCATTTTTACACTGCTCTTGGTAGAGCGCGTGGCGGCGGGTGTTGTTGGAGGTAGTTTACCTTAGCGCGCAAAATTGATCAAATTTGGCGATGCGACTTCGTCGACTAACAATGCTATGCACGATCCTGAAGAGCGTCAATCGCTGTATCGATACGGCCATACTGATCGCGAACAAAAAAAAGGCAGCCCGCAGGCTGCCCCTTCTATTGCCGAGCTATGAAGCTCAACGGCCTTTCGACCGCAGCTTCTGGATCGCCGCCAGCTGCGCGACCGCCGCGGCCATCTCGGCCTGGGCTTTCGCGTAGTCGATGTTCGAATCCTTGTTCAGCATCAGCTCTTCGGCCTGCTTCTTGGCCGCGGTTGCTTTCGCTTCGTCCAGGTCGCCACCGCGGATCGCGGTGTCGGCCAGCACGGTCACGCCGTTCGGCTGCACTTCGAGGATACCGCCGGCTACGAAGACGAACTCTTCGCCGCCGCCGGCCACCTGGATGCGCACGGCGCCCGGGCGGATGCGCGTGATCAAGGGGGTGTGCTTCGGGTAGATACCCAGCTCACCCGCTTCACCCGGCAACGCGACGAATTCGGCCTGGCCGGAGAAGATCTGCTCTTCGGCCGAGACTACGTCAACGAGAAATGTGTTTGCCATGTGTGTCCTTCAGTTTGAATGAAGAAGCCGACTTAGGCAGCCAGTTTCTTGGCTTTCTCGATTGCCTCTTCGATCGTGCCGACCATGTAGAACGCTTGCTCCGGCAGGTGATCCAGTTCGCCCGATGCGATCATCTTGAAGCCCTTGATCGTGTCTTTCAGCGAAACGTACTTGCCTGGGGCGCCGGTGAAGACTTCAGCGACGTGGAACGGCTGCGACAGGAAACGCTGCATCTTACGTGCACGAGCGACGACCAGCTTGTCTTCCGGCGCCAGTTCGTCCATGCCCAGAATCGCGATGATGTCACGCAGTTCCTTGTAGCGCTGCAGGGTGCCCTGCACGGCGCGCGCGGTCGAGTAGTGCTCTTCGCCGACGACCAGCGGGTCCAGCTGGCGCGAGGTCGAATCGAGTGGGTCGACCGCAGGGTAGATACCCAGCGATGCGATGTCACGCGACAGAACGACGGTCGAGTCCAGGTGGGCGAAGGTGGTTGCAGGCGACGGGTCGGTCAAGTCATCCGCAGGGACGTAGACGGCCTGGATCGAGGTGATCGAACCGGTCTTGGTCGAGGTGATGCGCTCTTGCAGACGGCCCATCTCTTCGGCCAGGGTCGGCTGGTAGCCCACTGCCGATGGCATACGGCCCAGCAGTGCCGAGACTTCGGTACCGGCCAGGGTGTAGCGGTAGATGTTGTCGACGAAGAACAGGACGTCCTTGCCTTCGTCACGGAACGCTTCCGCCATGGTCAGGCCGGTCAGCGCGACGCGCAGACGGTTGCCTGGTGGTTCGTTCATCTGACCGTAGACCATCGCCACTTTCGAGTTGGCTGGGTTTTCCAGGTCGACGACTTTTGCATCGGCCATTTCGTGGTAGAAGTCGTTACCTTCACGGGTACGCTCACCCACGCCGGCGAACACGGACAGACCCGAGTGTGCCTTGGCGATGTTGTTGATCAGTTCCATCATGTTGACGGTCTTGCCGACGCCGGCGCCGCCGAACAGGCCGACTTTACCGCCCTTGGCGAACGGGCAGACCAGGTCGATGACCTTGATGCCGGTTTCCAGCAGGTCGGTCGACGGCGACAGCTCGTCGTAGGCCGGCGCATCGCGGTGGATCGATGCCATGCGCTCATGGCTGACCGGGCCGCATTCGTCGATCGGGTTGCCCAGCACGTCCATGATACGGCCCAGGGTCGGCACGCCGACTGGCACCATGATCGGATTGCCGGTGTTCTGGATCATCATGCCGCGACGCAGGCCTTCCGAGCTGCCCAGAGCAATGGTACGGACCACGCCGTCGCCCAGCTGCTGCTGGACTTCCAGGGTCAGTTCGGAGCCTTCCATTTTCAGTGCGTCGTACACTTTCGGCATGGCGTTACGTGGGAATTCCACGTCAACCACGGCGCCGATACACTGAACGATTTTGCCATCAGCCATGTTCGTTCCTTCAGATATATAGTTAGATTCTTTTACTTGATCGCTGGGCGCGGCCTTAGACGGCTGCGGCACCCGACACGATCTCGGAGAGTTCTTTGGTAATCGCAGCCTGGCGGGTCTTGTTGTAGACCAGCTTCAGGTCGCTGATGACACTGCCGGCGTTATCGCTCGCGGCCTTCATCGCGACCATGCGCGCCGATTGTTCCGACGCCAGGTTTTCCGCCACTGCCTGGTACACCAGCGCTTCCACATAACGCACCAGCAGCTCGTCGATGACGACTTGCGCTTCCGGTTCGTAGATGTAGTCCCAGCTGTGGGCGCCTGCATCGGCTTCCAGCGCTTTGGCTGGCAGCGGGAGCAGTTGCTCGACCATCGTTTCCTGCTTCATCGTGTTGATGAACTTGGTGTAGCACAGGTAGACGGCATCGAGCTTGCCTTCCTGGTACGCGTCCAGCATCACTTTGACCGGTCCGATCAGCTTGTCCAGTTGCGGGGCATCGCCCAGCTGGGTAGCTTGCGACACCAGCTTCATGCCGACGCGGTTCAGGAAGCCCAGGCCCTTGTTGCCGATGGCGACTGCCTCGACACGGTTGCCCAGCTGCTCCTGCTCACGCGCCTTCTGCGTTACCTGGCGCAGGATGTTGGTGTTCATGCCGCCGCACAGACCCTTGTCGGTCGTGATGACGATGAAACCCACTGCCTTTGCCGACACGCCCTTGGCTTGCGCCATGAATGCGTGCGTGTACTCCGGGTTTGCGTTGGCCAGATTGGCGGTGATGTTACGAACCTTGTCACTGTAGGGACGGGCGGCGCGCATGCGATCCTGCGCCTTGCGCATTTTCGATGCGGCGACCATTTCCATCGCCTTGGTGATCTTCTTCGTATTCTCTACGCTCTTGATCTTGCCACGAATCTCTTTGCCTGCTGCCATGAGTCCTTACTCCTTCCGGGCACCGGCGCCGCTATCAAGCGGCGCCGGTCCATCAATTAATATGCGCCGGATTTCTTGAAATCAGCAATGGCGGCGGCCAGCGCAGCTTCGCCGTCCTTGTCCAGTTGCTTGGTTTCGTCGATCTTCGACAGCAGGGCGGCGTGGCCCGACTTCAGGAAGCCGTGCAGACCCTGCTCAAACGGCAGCACTTTCTTGACTTCGATGTCGTCCAGGTAGCCCTTGTTGACGGCGAACAGCGATGCGGCCATCAGCGAGGTCGACAGCGGCGAGAACTGCGGCTGCTTCAGCAGCTCGGTCACGCGCGCGCCGCGGTCCAGCTGCTTGCGGGTCGACTCATCCAGGTCCGATGCGAACTGCGCGAACGCAGCCAGTTCACGGTACTGCGCCAGGTCGGTACGGATACCGCCCGACAGGCCCTTGATGACCTTGGTCTGGGCGGCGCCACCGACGCGCGACACCGAGATACCGGCGTTGATCGCAGGACGGATACCGGCGTTGAACAGCGAGGTCTCCAGGAAGATCTGGCCGTCGGTAATCGAAATCACGTTGGTCGGCACGAAGGCCGAGACGTCGCCTGCCTGGGTTTCGATGATCGGCAGTGCGGTCAGCGAACCGGTCTTGCCGGTGACGGCGCCGTTGGTGAACTTCTCGACGTAGTCGGCGTTCACGCGGGCTGCGCGCTCGAGCAGACGGCTGTGCAGGTAGAACACGTCGCCTGGGTACGCTTCGCGGCCTGGTGGGCGGCGCAGCAGCAGCGAAATTTGACGATAAGCGACAGCTTGCTTCGACAGGTCGTCATAGACGATCAGCGCGTCTTCGCCGCGGTCGCGGAAGTATTCGCCCATTGCGCAGCCCGAGTAGGCCGAGATGTACTGCATGGCGGCCGATTCCGACGCCGATGCTGCGACAACGATGGTGTATTCCATCGCGCCGTGCTGTTCCAGCGAACGCACGATGTTCTTGATGGTCGATGCCTTCTGGCCGATCGCGACGTACACGCAGGTGACGCCTTGACCTTTCTGGTTGATGATCGCATCCACCGCCACGGCCGACTTGCCGGTCTGGCGGTCGCCGATGATCAGCTCACGCTGGCCACGGCCGATCGGCACCATCGCGTCGATCGACTTGATGCCGGTCTGCATAGGCTGCGACACCGATTCACGCGCGATGACGCCTGGCGCGATCTTTTCGATCGGGGCGGTCAGCGTGGTGGCGATCGGACCCTTGCCGTCGATCGGCTGGCCCAGTGCGTTGACCACGCGGCCACGCAGTTCAGGACCGATCGGCACTTCCAGGATGCGGCCGGTGGTCTTGACGGTATCGCCTTCCGAGATGTGCTCGTAAGCACCCAGGATGACGGCGCCGACCGAGTCGCGCTCCAGGTTCATCGCCAGGCCGAAGGTGTTGCCTGGGAATTCCAGCATCTCGCCCTGCATCACGTCCGACAGACCGTGGATGCGGCAGATACCGTCGGCGACCGAGATCACGGTGCCTTGGTTGCGGACGTCTGCAGAGCCTTCCAGGCCCTGGATCCGGCTCTTGATCAGCTCGCTGATTTCAGATGGGTTAAGTTGCATGCTAGCTAACTCCAATTATAGTTTCTTGATGCGTAGGGCAAGGGCGGGACGTCGGCCGATGCGAGTGCACACTATCGATTACGACGCCAGCGCAACGTGCATCCGTTGCAGCTTGGCGCGGACCGAGGTATCGAGCACTTCGTCGCCGACGACCACGCGCACACCACCGATCAGCGAGGGATCCACTGTCACCGTTGGGTTCAGCTTGCGGCCAAATTTCTTTTCCAGCGTGGCGACCAGCTGCGACAGCTGGTCGGCCGAAATCTCGAACGCGCTGAAGATCGTCGCGTCGGCTGCGCCTTCGTTCGCGTTCTTCAGGATCGCGAACTGGGTGCTGATCTCGGGCAGCAGGTTGATGCGGCCGTTTTCGGCCAGCATCGCGATAAAGTTCTTCGCTTCAGCATTCAGCGGAGCCTTGACCAGCGACGCAATCGTGTCCGCCAGTTGTGCCTGCGTGACGTTCGGGTTGCTGGCGAAGGCCTGCACATCGGGAATGGCGCCGATCTGGCCCAGTTCCGATGCGATGGCCGACCACGCGTTCATGTCGCCGGATTGGGCGACACGGAACAGCGCTTCGGCGTAAGGGCGGGCGACGGTTGCGAGTTCAGCCATGATCAGAGCTCGGTCGACAGTTTCGACAGCAGGTCGGCGTGAGCCGCTGCGTTCACTTCGCGCTTCAGGATCTGCTCGGCGCCGGCCACCGCGAGGGTTGCAACCTGGCCACGCAGTTCTTCGCGCGCGCGGGTCACTTGCTGCTCGGCGTCGGCCTTGGCAGCGGCGACGATGCGTGCGCCTTCTTCGGCGGCGGTTTTCTTCGCTTCTTCGATGATCGCTGCAGCGCGCTTTTCGGCGTCGGCGATACGCTTCTGTACTTCGTCACGGGCGCCAGCCAGTTCGGTCTGGACGCGCTTTTCGGCGGCAGCCAGGTCGGCCTTGCCGCGATCGGCAGCGGCCAGGCCACTCGCGATCTTCGCAGCGCGCTCGTCGAGCGCCTTCATCAGCGGCGGCCACACGAATTTCATCGTGAACAGCGCCAGGATGAAGAACACCACCAGCTGTGCAACCAAGGTGAAATTAAGGTTCACGGGTTTATCCTTCTTAGAAACACGGATGCCGAACCAGAAACTGGTTCGGCCCTTCAAGACCTCGAGAGGCGAGTCTTAGACTGGAACGAACGGGTTAGCGAACGCGAACAGCATGGCGATACCAACGCCGATCAGGAATGCCGCGTCGATCAGACCAGCCAGCAGGAACATCTTGGTCTGCAGGGTGTTCATCAGTTCTGGCTGACGTGCAGAAGCTTCCAGGTATTTACCGCCCATCAGAGCGATACCGATACAAGCGCCGATTGCGCCCAGACCGATGATCAAACCGCAAGCCAGTGCAACAAAAGAAAGGTCAGTCATGAAAAACTCCAAAAGTTAAATTAAAAACTAAATTAAAAACTACAACTTCTTTACAACCACATTCACTCGATGCTTGCGGCTTCGATCAGTGGCCTTCGTGAGCCTGACCGAGGTAAACCAGCGTCAGCATCATGAAGATGAATGCCTGCAGGATCACGATCAGGATGTGGAAGATCGCCCAGATGGAACCGGCAATCACGTGGCCGATGAAACCGAACATCGTCGCGGTCCCGCCCAGCAGTGCGATCAAGAGGAACAGCAGTTCGCCGGCAAACATGTTGCCGAACAGTCGCATACCGAGCGACACCATTTTTGCTGCGTATTCGATGAGGTTCAGGAGCAGGTTGAACGGCGCCATCCAGATGCCGAACGGTGCTGCGAACAATTCGTGGAGCCAGCCGCCGAAGCCCTTGATCTTGATGCCGTAGTAGACCATCAGCAGCAGCACGCCCAGCGACATGCCGATCGGCGCATTCAGGTCGGCGGTCGGGACCACGCGGTGATACGGGAAGATGTGCTCGACGCCGAAGGCGGCGAACAGCCACGACCACATGTCGACCGGCAGCAAGTCCAGTGCGTTCATCAGGACGATCCAGACGAACACGGTCAATGCCAGCGGAGCGATGAAGCTGCGGTCGCCGTGCACGATGGTCTTGGCCTGGTCGTCGACCATTTCGAACATCATTTCGACGAAGGCCTGGAAACGGCCGGGAACGCCCGACGTCGCCTTGCGCGCGGCGGCCCACATCAGCAGGCAGGCGGTCAGGCCCATCGCGATCGACCAGAACAGGGTATCGTAGTGGATGACCGAAAAGTCGACCGGACCCACCTGATACTGGTTCTTCAGGTGGCCCAGGTGGTGAACGATGTATTCTGAAGCGGTGGGCGCGTGCGCTGCGCCGTCTACTGGAGTCGCCATGTTGTCATTGCCTAAATAATAAGATGATGTAACTTTTCAGTGCCACGATGATCCCAGCAACCAGTGCCAGCCAATTTAGATCGTGATACAGCCACGCAGTTGCGCCTAAAAGCGCCAGCGTTAATGCAATCTTTACAAATTCCCAGATGAAAAATGTCGCGGGAGTTGCCGTTCCAGACGCGGACGCGGCGAACAAGCGCACTGCCATGATCCCGTTGGGCACGACACAACACAAACCGCCCAGTACAGCCGAAAACATCGCAGCCCATCCCCCCAGTAGTGCGGCGATCAGGCCGACGACTACCGTTGCTATCAACTGCAGGGAAACGATGCGTAGCATATTCTTTTAGCTCTTGCGCTAGCGCATTTTGGACGTACTACGAGGTGATAATTACAAGAATCGCCGGAATTATAAGTGGTTATACGGACGTGAGTCAAACGATTCCACACTTATAACTGGGACGAATAGTTGGCGAAAATGTGACACGATGCCGACTGATAGCGCAATATTTTCAGCTACTTACGCTCAAATGGTGTATATGGGGTGATGTGACAATTGCGCTGTTGTACGTAGCCGCTGGAGCGGACCGGACGGCACGAGAGTTGGTAGCGCTAACGCGCACAAGGTGGCCAACGCGATAGCGGCCGGCGAGGTCGCCGGCCCCTGCGACGCCACCCCATGCGTCCAGGTGGCGTCCCTGTTTTTTCACGCGCGCAGACGCGCGAGCACACCTTCCAGGATATCCAGGTCGGCGAAGTCGATGATCATCTGGCCCCTGCCCTTGGCGCCCATCTTGAACAACACCGGCGTCGCCAGCTTGTCGGACAGTTCTTCTTCGAGGCGCACGATGTCGCCCGGCTTGTCCCTGGCGCGCGCCGGCTGGGCCGGAGCGTCCTGCTCTTCGAGCGCGCGCGCGACCAGCTTCTCGGTCTCGCGCACCGACAGGCGCTTGGCGATCACGTGGTTGGCCAGCGCGATCTGGTTCGCGCTGTCGACCGCCAGCAGGGCCCTGGCATGGCCCATGTCGATATCCCCCGCCATCAGCATGGTCTGCACCGGCTGCGCCAGGTTGATCAGGCGCAGCAGGTTCGACACCGCGCTGCGCGAGCGGCCGACCGCGCCGGCCGCCTGCTCGTGCGTGAAATTGAAATCCGAGATCAGGCGCTGGATGCCCTGCGCTTCTTCCAGCGGGTTCAGGTCTTCGCGCTGCATGTTCTCGATCAGGGCCATGGCCGCGGCGGCCTGGTCGTCGACGTCGCGCACCAGCACCGGGATCTCTTCGAGGCCCGCCATCTGCGCCGCGCGGAAGCGCCGCTCGCCGGCGATGATCTCGTACGGCGTGCTGGATCCCGCCGGCAGCGGACGCACCAGCACCGGCTGCATGATGCCCTGGGTTTTAATGGAGGCGGCCAGCTCGGACAGGCTTACTTCATCCATGCGGGTACGCGGTTGGTACTTGCCAGCCTGGATCTGGGTGACCGCCAGGACCGAAGGCAGATTGCTTGCGGCGGGCGCGGCGTCCATGTCGCCGCCGAGCAGGGCGTCGAGCCCGCGGCCCAGTCCCTTGAGTTTTTTGGTTGCCATTGTTGTGTCAGCTCTTCTGGTGATTACATGGTCTTGATGCGCTGGACCATTTCCGCGCCGAAGGCGATGTACGCCTGCGCGCCTTTCGACGAAGGATCGAAGGTCACGCCCGGGATGCCGTAGGACGGCGCTTCGGCCAGGCGGACGTTGCGCGGGATGATGGTCTTGAACACCTTGTCACCGAAGTGCTGCTCGAGCTGGTTCGAGACCTGCTGCGACAAGGTCATGCGCGGATCGAACATCACCCGCAGCAGGCCGATGATCTTGAGGTCGGTGTTCAGGTTGGCATGCACCTTCTTGATCGTGTTGACCAGGTCCGATAGACCCTCGAGCGCGTAGTACTCGCACTGCATCGGGATGATCACGCCATGCGCGGCGCACAGGCCGTTGAGCGTGAGCAGCGACAGCGCGGGTGGGCAGTCGACCAGGATGAAGTCGTAGTCGGCGTCGACCGCGGCCAGCGCATCCTTCAGACGGCGTTCGCGGTTTTCGAGCGACACCATCTCGACTTCCGCGCCGGCCAGCTCGCGGTTGGCGGGCAGCACGTCGAAGCGCCCCGCCTCGGAGCGCACCCGGGCCCCGGCCACGTCCGACTCGCCCAGCAGCACCTGGTAGATCGACGACTCGAGCGCGGCCTTGTTGATGCCCGCGCCCATGGTCGCATTGCCCTGCGGGTCGAGGTCGACCAGCAGCACGCGCTGGTCCAGCTTTGCCAGGCCCGCCGACAGGTTGACAGTGGTGGTGGTCTTGCCTACCCCACCCTTCTGGTTCGCAACGCAAAAAATCTTCGCCATCTATTCTCTTTCCTGAAAGCGGCTACAAGACGCCATACCGTTCATACCGTACAAACCGTTTAAATGATTCATACTGAATAAACGATATAAACGGTTTATACAGTTAATATTGTTTACTAAGTTCGCTCGATGAAGACGAGGTGCCGCTCTGCGCCCAGCCTTGGCACCTGCAGCGGCTGCAAACCCGTCACTTTCCAGTCCTGGGGCAGCCGTTCGCGTTCCTCGCTTGGCGCCACCCCTTTCAGGGCGATGAATTTGCCGCCCTCTTGCAACAGGTGTCCCGACCAGTTGACGAAGTCGGACAGGTCCGCGAAAGCGCGCGAGGTGATGACGTCAAATTTGTCGCTCACGGCCAAGTCTTGCACCTTCATCGTGTGCACGGTCACGTTGGCCAGGCCCAGTTCGGCCTTCACTTGCGTGAGGAAGGCGGTTTTCTTGTGCACGGTGTCGATCATCGCCACTTTCATGTCGGGCCGGGTAATGGCCAGCACGATGCCCGGCAATCCGCCCCCTGCGCCCACGTCCAGCACATTGCGCGCATCGGCAAATGCCGGCACCGCGGCCAGCGAATCGAGCAGGTGATGGGTCACCATCTGCATCGGGTCGCGCAGCGAGGTCAGGTTGTACACCGCATTCCACTTGTGCATCAGCTGCAGGTAGGCCATCAGCTTGCCCTGCTGGGCCAAACTCACGTCGAGGCCCATTTCGGCGATGCCATCGGCCAGCACCCTGGCCAGCGCATCGCGGTCGAACGCATATTTCATTGCGCCGCCTCCGAGGTGGTCGGGGCAAAGCCCTTGACGCCGCGTTTCTTGAGGTGCACCAGCAGCAGCGAGATCGCCGCCGGGGTCACGCCAGAGATGCGCGAAGCCTGGCCCAGGGTTTCGGGACGCTGTTTATCGAGCTTCTGGCGCACCTCGAACGACAGCGCGGCGATCTCGAGGTAATTCAGGTTCTCGGGCAGCTTCAGGTTTTCGTAATGGTCATGACGCTCGACTTCACGCGCCTGGCGATCGATGTAGCCCGAATACTTGAGCTGGATTTCCACCTGCTCCTTTACCGCCGGGTCGTCGACGCCGGGGCCGGCCAGCGGCTGGCCCTCGTTCCCCTGCATCGTCATCAGGGTGTCGTATTCGACGCCCGGCCTTCTCAGCAGGTCGGCAAGGTTGTATTCGCGCTCGAGCGCCTGGCCCACCACGCGCTCCGATTCGGCGGCGGCCAGGATGCGTGGGTTGACCCAGGTCGATTTCAGGCGCTCCAGTTCGCGGGCGACGGATTCGCGCTTGGTCTCGAACGCTTGCCAGCGCGCGTCGTCGACGATGCCCAGCTGGCGGCCGATTTCGGTCAGGCGCATGTCGGCGTTGTCTTCGCGCAGCGACAGGCGGTACTCGGCGCGGCTGGTGAACATGCGGTAGGGCTCGGCCACCCCTTGCGTGGTGAGGTCGTCGACCAGCACGCCGAGGTAGGCTTCGGAGCGGCCCGGCGTCCAGGCATCCTTGCCCTGGGTTTGCAGCGCGGCGTTCAGGCCAGCCAGCAGGCCCTGGGCCGCGGCTTCTTCGTAGCCGGTGGTGCCGTTGATCTGGCCGGCAAAGAACAGGCCCTTGATCGCCTTCGTCTCCAGCGACGCCTTCAGGCCGCGCGGGTCGAAGTAATCGTATTCGATCGCATAGCCGGGACGCAGGATGAAGGCGTTCTCCATGCCGCGCATCGAGCGCACCAGCTCGAGCTGGACGTCGAACGGCAGGCTGGTCGAGATCCCGTTCGGGTAGAACTCATTAGTGGTCAAGCCTTCCGGCTCGAGGAAGATCTGGTGCGACTCTTTCGACGCGAAGCGGTGGATCTTGTCCTCGATCGACGGGCAGTAGCGCGGGCCGACGCCTTCGATCACGCCGGTGTACATCGGGCTGCGATCCAGGCCGGCGCGGATGATGTCGTGGGTGCGCTCATTGGTATGCGTCACCCAGCACGGCACCTGGCGCGGATGCATCGCCACATTGCCCATGTACGAGAACACCGGCACCGGGTCGAGGTCGCCCGGCTGTTCGGTCAGCACCGAGAAGTCGATGCTGCGGCCATCGATGCGCGGCGGCGTGCCCGTCTTGAGGCGGCCTTGCGGCAGCTTGAGTTCCTTCAGGCGCGCCGACAGCGAGGTGGCCGGCGGATCGCCCGCGCGGCCGCCCGAATAGTTCTGCAGGCCGACGTGGATTTTCCCGTCCAGGAAAGTGCCGGCGGTGAGCACCACGGCGCGGGCACGGAATTTCAGGCCGACCTGGGTCACGGCGCCGACCGCGCGGTCGCCCTCCACCATCAGGTCATCGACCGACTGCTGGAACAGCCACAGGTTCGGCTGGTTTTCCAGGCGCGCGCGGATCGCGGCCTTGTACAGCACGCGGTCGGCCTGGGCGCGGGTGGCGCGCACGGCCGGGCCCTTGGACGAATTCAGGATGCGGAACTGGATGCCGGCCTCGTCGGTCGCGATAGCCATGGCGCCGCCGAGCGCATCGACTTCCTTGACCAGGTGACCCTTGCCGATGCCACCGATCGACGGATTGCACGACATGGCGCCAAGGGTTTCGATATTGTGGGTCAGCAGCAGGGTCTTTTGACCGGTGCGTGCGGACGCGAGTGCGGCCTCGGTTCCGGCATGGCCGCCGCCGACGACGATGACGTCGAATTCAGTAGGAAATAGCATGATGGGGTGTGGAGCGAGGAGACTAATGCGCGATTATAGATTCTTTTTTCCTGCTGGACTCTGCAAGGGTCTGAAAACGACAGATTTTGTTTCACGTGAAACCTTGTTCTTCAGTTCTTACTGGCATGTTTCACGTGGAACAGTGAACGAAAAAAAGCCGGGTAGAAACCCGGCTTTGATGTTTCACGTGGAACAGGACCTACCAACCCAGCTTTGTGAACGAGTCGTAGGCTGTCTTTACAATCAGTGCCGACACGACCAGCAGGAACAGCTTGCGCACGAACCCGCTGCCATGCTTCAAGGCCAGCCTGGTGCCGATCAAGGACCCGACGATCTGGCATCCCGCCATCAGCAAGCCCAGTTGCCACAGCAAATGGCCGCTATAGCCGAACCACATCAGCGCCGACAGATTGCAGGCGACATTGACGACCTTGGCCGCAGCCGAGGCGCTCAGAAAATCGAAGCCAAAGAAGCGTACGAACAGGAACAGCAGGAAGCTGCCGGTGCCCGGTCCAAAGAAGCCATCATAAAAACCGATGGCGGCGCCGATGCCGATCGCCCAGTAACGCTCGGCCATCCCGCTGTGCAGCGGAGCGTGCACCGCGCCGAGATCCTTCTTCATGAAGGTATACACGGCGACCGCCACCAGGACGAAGGGCAGCAGCGCGCGCACGAAATCGGCCGGCACCCGCGTCACGGTCCAGGCGCCGACGAAGGACAGGGCAAACGCGGCGATGGCGGCCGGCGCGGCGGTGCTCCACGCGACCCGCACCCGACGCGCGTAGCTGACGGCGGCCGAACTGGTGCCGAAGATCGCTGCGAGTTTATTGGTGCCGAGGATGGTTGCCGGCGCTTCTTTCGGCAACAGGGAGAACATGGCGGGAAGCTGGATCAGGCCGCCGCCGCCGACAACGGCGTCGACCAGGCCGGCGGCGAAGGCGGCGCCGCCGAGCCAGACTACATCGATCATGGGAGACTTTCAGGGGAAGCGCAGAGCCAATATTGTACGGCAAGCAAGCCGTACTGACACGCCGCCGCCCTTCCCCGCACAAGCTATGCCGGCGTGACCGCCGCCTGCGATCTTGCGAAATCGATGAGCAGCCCGTTGAGCCGGTCGGCGCCCGACAGCTGCAGCCAATGGCCCACGCCGTCGATCCGCGCGTACTCGAAACCGGCGCGGCATTGTTGGCGCGTGTCCAGCATCTGTTGCTCGCGCAATGCGGGATCGTGCTCGCTCCAGACGCCCAGCACCGGCACGTCGACCGGCTTCCACCGCTTGCCGCCGGAAGCCTTCAGATTGGCGCGATAGTAATTCAGGGCCGCAGTCAGCCGGCCTTGCGGCGCCAGCGCATCGATCCAGAGTTGCTGCTCTTCGCGGCTGCGATTCATCGCGCGCAGCGCCGCCCAATCACCTGCCCTCAACAGCGTCTCGGCCAGGACCGGCGTCATGAACACCGCCATGTACCAGAAGCGCAGTTTTTGCGTGAGGCCTGACTTTGCGAGCGACTTCGGGTGGCCGACCGACAGCGCCGCATAGCGGCTGACACGCTGCGGCGCATGCATGGCCAGGTGCCAGCCGATCTGCGCGCCCCAGTCGTGACCGACCACCGTCGCCTCGGCGATACCCAGTGCATCCATGAGCTGCAGCACGTCATCGGCCACGAATTCGACTGCGTAGGCGCTGACGTCGGGCGGCATATCGGTCTTGCCGTAGCCGCGCAGGTCGGGAGCGATGACCTGGAAACCAGCCGCGGCCAGGGCCGGGATCTGACGTCGCCACACCGCATGGGTATCCGGAAAGCCATGCAGGAGCAGGACTGGCGGGCCCTCACCGGCAGTCACGTAATGCATGCTCAAACCATTGACCCTGGCGTACCGCGACACGACATCCATGCGTTTCCCTGTACCTCAGTTCGATGGGAAACAGCTTACCAGAACGTAAACGCCTGTCCAGACCCCTTCTGTGGATAAGCTACTTGATATCCACAGGTATCGTTTGTGTAAAACTCAGCTTTTTTGCACAGGCAAAAATCTTGTCCAGATTTGCCACCAAGCAGTTTGCTCAGCAGTGCACGGACTTATCCGTGACATAAATCCCTGATTTCTCGTTCTTTAATCGGGTTGTCCACAGAAACCTGCGACCGTTAACCACTACTATCAGCGTTGTATACAGATATTGGTTGTAAACCTGGTGAGCCCGCGAAAAAAAAAATTTTCCTCGAGTGTGGCAAATCCGGGAAGCGATATCACGCCAGTCGACGCAGTTGGCCATCCCGACTGCAGGCGCTCGCACCTTGCTCGCCAGGGCCATCAACACCGGCACAAAGCCGGCCTCTGTGGAAAACCGAATGAATATCCACAGGATGGAATGTGCAGAAACCCCTGCTTGTCCAGGCGAGCAATTTCTATCCAACTTTCCTACAGCGCCGGCACAAGCGTTTTCCAGCGGGTTAACACGACCGTAAACCCCTGATGTTGTGGAAAAAATCGCTTTTATCCACAAAGCGGCCGGCGTTTACTATTACTACCATTTTGTATACAAGCTTTTGGCTATAACAATCTAAGGAAACGCCATCGCAGCTGGCTCTGCACCACCCAAAAAGCTGCAACCAATGTATGGCGTACAAAAAACGCCGTGGTAACGCACTGGTCCCCGGTCATGGAAGATGCACCTGTACCGTCAACGATGCCTGCCGAACAGCAGTGACAAAGATCCGGCTGTGGAAAAGCCGCTGCATATCCACAGCATCAGATGTGCAGAACAGCTGCTTTTTCCTACCGCCGATTTGTTGTCCAAGAACCGTGCAAGCCGAACGCAAGCTTTTTCCAGCGCGTAAACGGCGTCGTAAACCGTTGATACTGTGGAGTAAACCTGTCTTATCCACAGAGAACGTCGCGTTTACCTACTACTATCAACCTTGTATACATATCTCTTAATTAAATAAGCAAACACAGCGCAGGCAAAAAAGCGTCTTCCAGAACAGGGCGTTCACCTCTTCCAGCAAGAACCACGATCGTTGCAATTCAAGGACTGCATGCGGTGGAAGCTGTGTACAATCCGTCCCTTATGCACAGTTGCCGATCTGAACGGCCACCAGGGTGCACGACATCTCTACACACTCACTCATCAAGAAAACATGCGTCTAGGGATCATCAGCGCCTTGCACGAAGAACAGGCAGGCCTCGTGGAAGCCATGGAAGGGCCCGCCAAGCTCATCCACGGCAAACGCGAGTTCTGGGTCGGACGACTGTGGGAAATCGACGCTGTGTGCGTTTTATCGCGGATTGGCAAGGTTGCCGCTGCGATGACGGCGACAACGCTTGTGGAAAAGTTCGGAGTTACGCACATCCTCTTCACGGGCGTTGCCGGCGCCGGGGATAAAACAATCCGTGTCGGCGACATCGTGGTGGCCGAATCGCTGGTCCAGCACGATATGGATGCCAGCCCCCTGTTTCCGCGTTTCGAGGTGCCGCTCACGGGCCAGACGCATTTCCAGCCAGACCAGCAGCTGTCGCTGCGCCTGTCCGGGGCCGCCCACGCCTTCCTGGAATGCGACTTTCTGGAGACGATCTCCGAGACCGAGAGACAGGCCTTCGGCCTGGCGCAGCCGCGCGTGCATCGCGGCCTGATCGCCAGCGGCGACCAGTTCGTCAACGACCGCCTGCGCATCGATGCCTTGAATGGCGCCCTGCCCGGGCTGGTGGCGGTGGAGATGGAGGGCGCAGCGGTGGCGCAGGTATGTCACGAACTGGATGTGCCGTTCGCCGTCATCCGCGCGGTATCGGACAACGCCAATGAAAACGCGGCCCACGACTTCATGCGCTTCGTGAAGTCGGTGGCCGCGCAATATGCTTTCCACATCACCCGGCGCCTGTGCCGGCATCTGGTGGAAGCGCCGCTTCAGCCCAGGAGCGAGTCGGCGGGGATGTAGTCGTAGCCGAGGGCCTGGGCGACAGCCTCGAAGGTCACCTTGCCCTGGCAGACGTTCAGGCCATGACGCAGGTGGACGTCGTCCGCCAGCGCGCGCCGCCAGCCCTTGTTCGCCAGCGCCAGGGCATGGCCGATGGTGGCGTTATTCAGGGCGAAGGTCGAGGTGCGCGCCACCGCGCCCGGCATGTTCGCGACGCAGTAGTGGACCACGCCATCGACCAGGAAGGTCGGATCGGCGTGCGTCGTTGGGTGCGAGGTCTCGAAACAGCCGCCCTGGTCGATCGCCACGTCGACCACCACCGCGCCCTTCTTCATGCGCGCCACCATGGCGCGCGTGACCAGCTTCGGCGCCGCGGCGCCCGGCACCAGCACGCCGCCGATCACCAGGTCGGCATTCACGACCGCTTCCTCGAGCGCATGGGCATTCGAATACAGGGTCGAGATGCGGTTGCCGAACACCAGGTCGAGCTGGCGTAGCCGGTCGACGTTCTTGTCGAGCACCGTGACGCGCGCGCCGGTGCCGACCGCCATTTGAAGCGCGTTGGCGCCGACGACGCCGGCGCCGATGATGACCACGTGGCCGGCCGCCACGCCGGGCACGCCTCCCAGCAGCAGGCCCATGCCGCCCCGGGATTTTTCGAGATGGGCGGCGCCGGCCTGGATCGCCATGCGTCCCGCGACTTCGCTCATCGGCGCAAGCAGGGGCAAGCCGCCGCCCGGGCCGGTGATGGTTTCATAGGCAATGCAGACGGCGCCCGATTTGACCAGGGCCGCGGTTTGCTCCGGATCCGGAGCGAGATGGAGGTAGGTGTAGAGTATCTGGCCGTCGCGCAGCATCGCGCACTCAAGCGGTTGCGGCTCCTTGACCTTGACGATCATGTCGGCGCGTGAGAAGACTTCCTGGGCGCTGTCGACGATGGTGGCGCCGGCCGCGGTGTAGTGCGCGTCGTCGAGGCCGATCTCGCTGCCAGCGTCTTGCTGGACGATCACCTGGTGGCCGCGTGTTATCAGTTCGTGCACGGACGCCGGCGTGAGGCCGACGCGGTATTCGTGGTTCTTGATTTCCTTTGGAACGCCTACAAGCATGGTTGTCTCCTGTTGTGATGTGGTGCTGCTGACTCTCCTGCTGATGTATTGATTGTTGAACGCGTGGGCGGGAAACCCGCCCACCCCACGTTACGGTGATTCTTACAGGCCCAGGGTCATCAGGCTTGCGTTGCCGCCAGCGGCCGTCGTGTTGACGCAGACCGCGCGCTCGGCGACCAGGCGCCACAGGTCCACCGGCACCAGGGCGTCGGTGTCGACGATGCCGACGATCGCACCCGGACGCGCCGCCAGCTGCGTGCGCAGCAGGCCGGCCAGGCCGGTTTCGACCAGCGCGATCGCGACGTCGGCCGCATCGATCTCTTCCTTGCCCACGAAGCGCACGCGTTCCTTCACCGCCGCCGGCAGGTTGGCCGGAATCGACTCAGGCGTCGGCGCCAGCACCAGCGCGCGATTGCCGGTGGCCAGGGCCGCCGCCAGTTGATTGAGCAGGCCGGCCGGGGTGGCTGGCGCGCACAGCACGGCGCCGCGCGGCGTGAACGACAGGCGGTTGCTCTCTCCGGTCGGGCCGGGCAGGTCCATCGAGACGCCATTGAGCGAAGTGCGCGCGTAACCTTCGGCCAGCGCGGCCACCGGCTGCTGGCCATTGGCGCGCAGCCAGCTGGTCAAGGCCTCCAATGCCGCTTCAGGCTGGCGCACGTGTTCCATCAAGGGCGCCGCGCCGCGCTGCAGGCGTTTCAGGTAGAGCGGGCCGCCCGCCTTCGGACCGGTGCCCGACTTGCCTTCGCCACCGAACGGCTGCACGCCGACCACCGCGCCGACGATGTTGCGGTTGACGTAGATATTGCCGACGTGAGCGCGGTTGACGATGGTGTTGATGGTTTCATCGATGCGCGAATGCACGCCCAGGGTCAGGCCATAGCCGGTGGCGTTGATCGCATCGATCACCGCAGGCAGCTCGGCGCGGCGATAGCGCACGATGTGCAGCACCGGGCCGAAGACCTCTTGCTTGAGTTCCGCCAGCGAGGCGATTTCGAGCACGGTCGGCGGCACGAAGGTGCCGGCAGCGACGACCGAGGCCGGCAGCTCGAGCGCGAAGTGGCTGCGCGCCGTGGCCCTGGTGCGCTCGATGTGGGCCAGCAGGTTGCGCTGGGCCTCGGCGTCGATCACCGGGCCGATATCGGTCGCCAGGCGGTCCGGGCTGCCCACGCGCAGTTCCTGCATCGCGCCCTTGAGCATCTTGATGGTCTTGTCGGCGATGTCCTCTTGCAGGAACAGCACGCGCAGCGCCGAGCAGCGCTGGCCGGCCGAGTCGAAGGCCGAGCTCAGGACGTCCTGCACCACCTGTTCCGGCAGCGCCGAGGAATCGACGATCAGCGCGTTCTGGCCGCCGGTTTCCGCCACCAGCGGGATGTCGATGCCTTCCTGTTCGGCGCGCTTGGCCAGCGTGCGATTGATCAGCTGGGCGACTTCGGTCGAGCCGGTGAAGATCACGCCCTTGATGCGGCTATCGGCCGTCAGGGCGGCGCCGACCACTTCGCCGCGGCCCGGCAGCAGCTGCAGCGCGGCGCGCGGGGTGCCCGCCTCGAGGAACAGCTCCACCGCGCGGCAGGCGATCAATGGGGTCTGCTCGGCCGGCTTGGCCAGCACCACGTTGCCGGCCGCGAGGGCGGCCGCCACCTGGCCGGTGAAGATCGCCAGCGGGAAGTTCCACGGGCTGATGCAGCTGACCGGGCCCAGTGCCTCGGCCTTGCTCGAGCCGCGGATCTGCACCGCGTAGTAGCGCAGGAAATCGACCGCTTCGCGCAATTCGGCGATCGCGTTCGGCAGCGATTTGCCGGCTTCGCGCACGGCCAGGGCCATCAGCTCGACGCCGTTCTGTTCGAACAGGTCGGCGGTGCGCTCGAGGATCGCAGCGCGTTCATGGGTGGCGGTGGCGGCCCATTCGGCGGCGAAGGCGCTGGCCGCGGCCAGGGCGGTTTCGACGTCGGTGCGCGAGGCTTCGCTTACCTGGCCGACGATATCGCTCGACATCGCGGGGTTGATCACGTTGGCCGGAGCGCCGGCATCGACCGAACCTGCAATCAGCGGACCGGCGACGTGCTGGCGCTGCTGCGCGAGGCCAAGCGCCACCTTGGCCAGGACGTCTTCGTTGACCAGGTCCATGCCGTTCGAATTCTTGCGCTCGGCGCCGAACATGTCGAGCGGCAGCGCGATCGCCGGATGCGGTTTGCCGCCGCTGGCGCGCGCGACGTCGAACGGATCGGTGAGCAGCGTGTCGATCGCCACGTTCTCGTCGACGATCTGGTTCACGAACGAGGAGTTGGCGCCGTTTTCCAGCAGGCGGCGCACCAGGTAGGCGAGCAGGGTTTCGTGCGAGCCGACCGGCGCGTAGATGCGGCAAGCCTTGTCCAGGTTCTTGCTGCCCACGACCTGGTCGTACAGCGTCTCGCCCATGCCGTGCAGGCACTGGAATTCGTAGTTGCTGACGTTGTCCTGCTTGGCCCAGGTGTAGATCACCGACAGCGTGTGCGCGTTGTGGGTGGCGAACTGCGGATACAGCACGTCGGCCGCCGCCAGGAGCTTGCGCGCGCAGGTGAGATAGGAGACGTCGGTGTACACCTTGCGCGTATAGACCGGATAGCCGGGCATGCCGTCGACCTGGGCGCGCTTGATCTCGGCGTCCCAGTAGGCGCCCTTCACCAGGCGCACCATGAACTTGCGGCCGCTCCGCTTGGCCAGGTCGACCAGGTAATCGATCACGAACGGGCAGCGTTTTTGATATGCCTGCACCACCAGGCCGATGCCTTCGAAGCCGGCCAGGTCGGCGTCGAACGCGAGCGCTTCGAGCATGTCGAGCGAGATCTCGAGGCGGTCGGCTTCCTCGGCGTCGATATTGATGCCGATGTTGTAGGTCTTGGCCAGCAGGACCAGGCTGCGCACGCGCGGCAGCAGCTCGCCCATCACGCGCGCATATTGCGCACGGCTGTAGCGCGGATGCAGCGCCGACAGCTTGATCGAGATGCCCGGGCCATCCTTGATGCCGCGGCCATTGGAGGCCCTGCCGATCGCGTGGATGGCGGCTTCGTACGAGGCGTAATAATTCCTGGCGTCGCTTTCGGTCAGCGCCGCCTCGCCCAGCATGTCGTAAGAATAGCGATAGCCGCGCGTCTCGTTGTCGCGACTGTTCTTCAGCGCTTCGTCGATCGTCTGGCCGGTGACGAACTGGTTGCCCAGCATGCGCATCGCCATGTCGACGCCCTTGCGGATCAGCGGTTCGCCGCCCTTCGCGATCAGGCGCGTGAGCGCCGAGCCGAGACCCTGCTCGCTATTGGTCGAGACCAGCTTGCCGGTGATGAGCAGGCCCCAGGTTGCGGCATTGACGAACAGCGACGGCGATTCGCCCAGGTGCTTGCGCCAGTCGCCGCGGCTGATCTTGTCGGCGATGAGGCGATCGGCGGTCTCGCTGTCCGGAATGCGCAGCAGCGCTTCGGCCAGGCACATCAAGGCCACGCCTTCTTCCGACGACAGCGAGAACTCGTGCATCAACGCATCGACGCCCGAGGCGCGGGTGCGCTTTTCGCGCACGCTCGACACCAGGCGATGCGCCAGCGGCTGGGCATCCGCGCTCGGCGTGGCGCCTTGCGCGAGCAGCCATTGCACGGCCTCGGTTTCGTCGCGGCGGTAGGCGGCGGTGATGGCGGCGCGCAGAGGCGTTTGCTCGCTTTTGGTTTCAGCGTGGAGGGCGTCGAAGGGAACGAAGGTGGAGGCCGGGGAAGCAGCGATCTGCATGGCTATCTAGTCAAAAGAAAAAGTCACAACGAAGGGCACCGCACAGCAAAAGCGCCGTCCCACAAATGGTGGTCGGCGCGGTTTGTACGTCGGTGGAAATGATTCGATTGTAGAAGGATTTCTTCTGGATTAATTCTGCTTTTAATCGATACTAGCAATAGATAGTTTTTGATGCGACAATCTGACCGAATAAAATTAACGGGAGACACCCGATGTTGGACAAGATCAGCAAAAAGATCCTCGCCGAGCTGCAGAATGACGGCCGCATCAGCAATGTGGAGCTGGCGGCGCGCGTGAACCTGTCGCCGGCGGCTTGCCTCGAGCGCGTGCGCAAACTGCACGAATCGGGCTATATCATGGGCTACACGGCCCAGCTCAATCCGCAACTGCTCGACGTGTCGCTGCTGGTCTTCATCGAGGTCGTGCTCGATCGTACCACTCCCGAAGTCTTCGATGCGTTCAAGCAGAGCGTGCAGATGATTCCCGAGGTGCTGGAATGCCATATGGTGGCCGGCGGCTTCGACTACCTCGTCAAGGCACGCGTGAAAGACATGGCGGCCTACCGCGAATTCCTGGGCAAGACGCTGCTGCAGAAAGGCGTGCGCGAGACGCACACCTATGCGGTGATGGAAGAAGTCAAGAATACGACCAAGCTGCCGATCCGCTGATCACAAGCCAGCGCATCAATAAAACGGCCAGGCATTTGCCTGGCCGTTTTGTTTCACGTGAAGCATTTTGCTTCGTCGCGACTTGTGCTGGCGCTGTCAGACGACCTTGCGCACGCCGGTCTTGGAGGCGCTTTCGGCCATCGATTCCAGGTTCTTGCGCAGCCAGCGATGCGCCGGGCTGCGGCCGTCGCGCTCATGCCACAGCATGTCCAGGTGGACGGCCGGCAGCTGCAACGGGAGTTCCTTCCAGATCAGCACGTCGGTCATGCCGGTCGAGACCATCAAGTGCTTCGGCAGCACGGTGATCAGGTCGGAGTTCGCGACTACCCTGCCCGCCGTGAAGAACTGGTTCACGGTCAAGAGGATACGGCGTTCGCGGCCGAGCTGGGCCAGCGCCTCGTCGACCAGGCCGTGGGCACGGCCGGAGAAGCTCACCAGCAAGTGGTTGGCCTTGCAATAGGTGTCGAGATCGAGCTTTTCCTTGGCCAGCGGATGGTCCTTGCGCATCACGCACACATAGACGCCGGAATACAGGCGCTCGTGGCGGATCGGCGAACCGGTTTCGTACGACAGCTGGGCCGCGACGCCGGGGAAGAAGCCGACCGCCAGGTCGATGTCTCCGCGCAACAGCATGGGACGCGGTTCGCGCGTTGTCAGCGGCACCATGCGGATGTTCACGCCCGGCGCCTCGCGTTCGATCGAACGCATCAGGGAAGGCAGCCACAGCGCGGCGGTGGCGTCGGCCATCGCCATGCGGAAGGTCGCCTGCGCCTTGGAGACGTCGAAGGTTTCCGGCATCACCGCCGCTTCCAGCGCCGCCAGGGCCTGGCGCACGGCCGGCCATAAGGCTTCGGCGCGCGGGGTCGGTTTGACGCCATAGGCGGTGCGGATCAGGAGCTCGTCACCCAGGCTTTCTCGTAGTCGCTTGATCGCATTCGACACCGCGGGCTGGGTCATGGCCAGGTGGCCGGCGGCGCGGGTCAGGTTTTGCTCGGTCATCACCGCGTCGAATACGCGCAGCAGATTCAGGTCAAGCGTCAGAAAGCTCATGGGATCAAGGAGAAAACTGTTGTGAAGACAGGGGTACGCGTAGTGTACTCCAAATCATTCACAAACAGTATAAGTGCCATCAGTGAACGGAATTAGATTTATATGTTGCGACGCACTATAGTTCTCAACAATAACAGAACGAGCCTATCATGTCTTCTACCGCCACCCTAGTCCAAGCTGCCGCCGCCGTGCCCTACGGCCAGGTGTTCAGCACCACCGTGTATCTTGCCTTGCTGGCTGGCTTCGTCCTGTTTTTCCGCCCACTGCTGGTCGGCATCGGCCGCGCCCTGTACCTGACCGTGCGTCCACGCCGCAGCAAGGCCGAACAGGCCGCGCGCCGTGCGCTGGACGAGGCGCTGGCGCTCAAGCGCAAGCTGGCCAGCCTGGATCCGGTGGACGCCGCCGAAGTGCGTGCGATGGGCATCCGCCACTGATCATTACCTGATTTCCCCTGACGCGGTCTCCGGCAACGGACACCGCGTTTTTTTTCGTCCCTGCCCTCCGTCGTACGCCGCCACGGCGACACATCTTCTTTTCCCCTGAAAAACGCCCGGATGTCGCTTCACGCCCGGTGACTTTGCGCTACCGGGCTTTTCTCGTCCTTTTTATTTAACAAAGTTCACAAAGAGTCAAATAGTCGGGTTTAGAATGAGATCCATGAAAAGTGAATTGATAGAATGATGAGTATATTATGACGTGTATTGGATGCATGTTGAATGAATATGGATGAGTAGTGTGTCGCTCTCGATTGAAACGAAAATTTTCCAGTATTGCGTGAAATTGGCAGCGGTTTAATGTAATTTGGTTGATAAATCCTGCAGGTTCAACAAAGTTCACATTCTAGATTATATAAAATGATACTTACGGTAATGCGACGGACAAGCGAAAACAGCAGACCAACAAGCGCGAAAAAGCGCCGATGAAATTTGACCGGGAGTAGTAGTTCAGGACGGACGAGTAGCGCTGGATGAGAGGATGGCGTTCATGGACGTGCGGACGCCACATGCCGGACTAGCCGGTATGCGGTCAGGAAAATCGAGGCGGGGAAACAAAAAAGCCGGCAGAGTCGCCGGCTTGGGGGGAATCAGGCCGTGACCTTGTCTGCCGTCAGGCGTTCGTACTTGATGAGGAGTTCTTCGCGCGATTCGCGCCATTCCGGATTGAGCGGAATGCAGGCAACCGGGCACAGCTGCACGCATTGCGGTTCATCGAAATGGCCGACGCACTCGGTGCACTTGTGCGGATCGATCTGGTAATACTCTTCGCCCATCGAAATGGCATCGTTGGGGCATTCGGGTTCGCAGACGTCGCAGTTGATGCAGTCGTCGGTAATCAATAAAGCCATGATACGTCCTGGGGAATCAGGCCTTCGGCGCTTGCGCCATGCTGGCGATTTTCTGCTGCAGCCAGCGGTCGACCGAAGGGAAAACGAATTTGGACACGTCGCCACCCAGCATGGCGATCTCGCGCACGATGGTGCCCGAGATGAACTGGTACTGGTCGGACGGGGTCAGGAACATGGTTTCGACGTCGGGCAGCAGGTAGCGGTTCATGCCCGCCATCTGGAACTCGTACTCGAAATCGGACACCGCGCGCAGGCCGCGCACGATCACGCGGGCGTCGTGCTTGCGCACGAAGTCCTTGAGCAGGCCCGAGAAACTCTCGACCTGCACATTGGGGTAATGGCCAAGCACTTCGTTGGCGATATCCAGGCGTTCTTCGAGCGTGAAGAACGGACGTTTGTTGCGGCTGTCGGCGACGCCGACCACCAGTCGGTCGAACAGCCCGGATGCGCGACGTACCAAATCCTCGTGGCCGCGGGTCAGCGGATCGAACGTACCTGGATAAACGGCTACAACCATTGCGGCTCCCTGAAAATGAACACCCTATTGGAACGCGCATTATGCCTGAAAATACGGCATCCGCCCCAGGCCGGGGCATGGTTTGCCCAATGGTTGTGCGGTTTCCAGGCCCCTGGCGGGACTCAGGCCGCCTTTTCTTGCAGCTTCAGCAAATGGTAATACACCATGCCCGCCTTGTCGGCGCGCACCACTTCCCAGCCAATCAGCCAGTCGGGGACGTCGTCGCCCCCGGTCGGCAACGGCGCCTCGGCTTCGGCATACACCATGCCGCCTTCAAGCAGCAGCGCCGCGCACAGCGGCAGGGTCTTGGCCAATAAGTCCTGTTGATAAGGCGGGTCGAGGAAGATCACGTCGTAGCGCTGGCCGCGGGTGGCCAGGTCGCGCGCCAGGGTCAGGGCGTCGGCGCGCAGGATCGTGATGTTGTCGGCCTTGAGCTTGTCGCGGTTGGCTTCGAGCTGGCGCACGGCCGGGCCGTGGTTGTCGACCATGGTCACCTTCGCCGCGCCGCGGCTGGCGGCCTCGAAGCCGAGCACGCCGGAGCCCGCGTACAGGTCGAGAAAACTGGCCTGGTTCCAGTCGCTGCCGAGCTGGTGGTTGATCCAGTTGAACACGGTCTCGCGCACGCGGTCGGGGGTGGGACGCAGGCCGAGGGCGTCGACCACCGGCAGCAGCGTGCGTTTCCAGGCGCCGCCGATGATGCGGACCTGGTGCTGGGCCATGCGCGGCGCGCCGTGGGGTTTGGCGGCCTGGGGCCTTGATTTCATGGACTTTTTTTGCATGGGCGGCACTATAGCATGCGGGTTTCCCACCCTGCGCTGGCCGCCCTTCCCTGCTTATTTACCTTCCGCCAAGGCCTCGAAATCATTGATCCAGCCCTGCATGCGCTGCTGCGCATGGGCCTTCTGCTGCGGCGTCGCCAGTTTGATCGCGGTCAGGATGTATTTCGTCGTGTGGTCGATGCTGGCGTCATAGAAGGCCTTGCGCTCGGGCGACTCCATGCGTGTGAACAACTCGCGCATCAGGCCTTGCACCCTGGCCGTGGTCTGCTCGCGGTTGAGCTTTTTCTGTTGCACCTCTTGCAGCAGCGCCAGGATGCGGCGCTGGCGGTACTGGCGCTCCTCCAACCATTGCTGGTTGTCGAGCGGGCGCAGGTCGGAGGCGCGGCGCAGGGCGGCTTCTTGTTCGCTGGTGAAATTGCCAAACCACAGTTCCATTTGCTCCATCGATTTCTTGAAGCGTGCGCGCTGGCGCTTCTCGACGCTGCCGCTCATGAACTTGCGCCGGTATTCCTCGTTCTTGTCCTTGAACTTCTTGTCGATATTGGCGATCTGCGCGGGGGTGATCGACATGGCCAGCGTCGTCAGTTCCGGCACCGCGCGCTGCGACAGGCGTTCGCCGCGCACGCGGATCTCGCGGTAGGCCTGGAGCAGGTCGGCCTGGCTCGGGTTGCCCGCCAGTTTTTGCTGGAAATTGCCCAATAGAGCAGCATAGTCGCGCAACTGGGTCTGGCGATGCCATTGGAACAATCCATTGATGTCGCGCTTGGCGGTGTCGGCCTGTTGTCCTTCGAAGTCGACATAGGAATTCATCCACCAGTACAGTAAGGTGTCGCCCTGGTTGTACGAGAAGCGAATGGTGCTGCAACCGGCCGCCAGCGCCATCAAGGCAATTGCCAATAGCGCTAGGGTGCGCCGGAACAAGGTATCTCGCATGCTAGAATTTTTCATATTTTCAACTTTTTGAGAACGGCTTATGAACGTTGTGATCCTCGCCGCCGGCATGGGAAAGCGCATGCAATCCGCCCTGCCGAAAGTCCTGCATCCATTGGCTGGTAAGCCGCTGCTCCGCCACGTGATCGATACGGCCCGTAGCCTGAGTCCGCAGAAATTATGTGTGATTTACGGGCACGGCGGCGCAGCGGTGCCCGACATGGTGTCCGCGCTGGCGCAAGAGACCGGCGTGTCGATCGATACCGCCCTGCAGCAGCCGCAGCTGGGCACCGGCCATGCGGTGATGCAGGCCGTGCCGCAACTGGACGATGGCGCCGCCACCCTGGTGCTGTACGGCGACGTGCCGCTGACCACGGCGGACACGCTGCGCCGCCTGGTTGAGGCCGCAGGAAGCGACAAGTTGGGCATCCTGACCGTCGAACAGGCCAACCCCTTCGGCCTGGGCCGCATCGTGCGCGAGAACGGCCACATCGTGCGCATCGTCGAAGAAAAGGATGCCAGCGAGGCCGAGCGCGCCATCCGCGAAATCAATAGCGGCATCATGGCGATCCCGACCCGCCACCTCAAGAAATGGCTGGCGGCGCTGTCCAACAACAATGCCCAGGGCGAGTACTACCTCACCGACATCGTGGCCCAGGCCGTGGCGGACGGCGTGCCGGTCGTGTCGGCGCAACCGTCGGGCGAATGGGAAGTGGCTGGCGTGAACAGCAAGGTGCAGCTGGCCGAGCTCGAGCGTCGTCATCAATTGAATATCGCACATGCACTGCTGGAAAAAGGCGTGACCTTGATGGATCCGGCGCGCATCGATGTGCGCGGCGAACTGGTTTGCGGCCGCGATGTCGTCATCGACGTCGGCTGCGTGTTCGAAGGCCGGGTGGAGCTGGCCGATGGCGTGAAGGTCGGCGCCAACTGCGTGCTGGTCGGCGCCACGGTCGGTGCTGGCGCCAATATCAAGCCGTTCTGCCATATCGAAGACGCCACCATCGGCGCCGCCTCGCAGATCGGACCGTATGCGCGCCTGCGTCCCGGCACCGAGCTGGGCGAGGACGTCCATGTGGGTAACTTTGTCGAGGTCAAGAACAGCACCGTGGCGGCGCACAGCAAGGCCAACCACCTGGCCTATATCGGCGACGCCACCGTCGGCTCGCGCGTGAACGTCGGCGCCGGCGTCATCACCTGCAACTACGACGGCGCCAATAAATTCCGCACCGTGATCGAGGACGAGGTATTCGTCGGCAGCGACAGCCAGCTGGTGGCGCCGGTGACGATCGGCAAGGGCGCCACCATTGGCGCCGGCACCACGCTCACCAAGGATGCGCCGGCCGGCAAGCTGACCATCTCGCGGCCCAAGCAGATCACCATCGAAGGATGGAAGCGTCCGGTGAAAGTGAAGAAGTAATCCACCGGCTGTCGACAGGGTAATCACAGGAAACAAACAAGATAAACACAGGGTTTTACCGTGGTTACCCCCTGTCCATCCACCTGGTCTTCCACAATATTATCCACAGGCGGCGGCCCGTGTTTTACACGGCGATGCGGGTGTCGAATTTGCTGCGGTGGGTCGAAAAATAGGCTTTCACGTTGCGCACGTTCGCGTGCGACGTGAACAGCCGGTGCGCCAGCGCGTGGTAGGCCGGCATGTCGGCGACCTGCACGACCAGCACGAAATCGGGTCCCGGCGACACCCGGTAGCACTGCAGCACGGCCGCTTCCCTGGCGGCCAGGTTCTCGAACTCTTCCATGCGTTCGGCGGCCTGCACGTCGAGCGTGATCTCGACGATGGCGGACAGGCGGCTGCCGACCTTGTCGGGCGCCACGATCGCCACCTGGCGTTCGATGACGCCACTGTCGGTCAGCTGCTTTACGCGGCGCAAACAAGTCGGCGGCGACACGTGCACGAGCGCCGCCAGTTCGGCGTTCGTATGCGATGCGTCAGTTTGCAAAATATTCAGAATGCGACGATCGAGGTCGTCGAGGGTGGGTAGTTCGGTCATCGTGATGAAATATTCGGTAAATTTTTATGTGTATATGAAATATTATTTTGTTCATGGGTCGTCATGAAATAATCTAACAAATATGGCTGCACACTGTAAGCTTATTTCATCACGATTGCCTTACGATAAGACTCAACAGTTTTTCCATTCGAGAGGTTAGCCATGTGCGGTATCGTCGGTGCAGTCGCCAAGCGTAATATCACCCCCGTCCTGATCGAGGGCCTGAAACGGCTCGAATACCGCGGGTACGATTCCTGCGGCGTCGCCGTCCACCTCGATGGCCGCCTGACCCGCTCGCGCTCCACCTCGCGCGTGGCCGACCTCGAATCGCAAGTCAAAGAGGCCAGCCTCGACGGCTTCACCGGCATCGCCCACACGCGCTGGGCCACCCACGGCGCCCCGGCGTCGCACAATGCCCACCCGCACTTCTCGCCGACCGAAGACAATGCCCGCATTGCACTTGTCCACAACGGCATCATCGAAAACCACGATGAGCTGCGTGCCGAGCTGACCGGCCTGGGCTACAAGTTCACGAGCCAGACCGACACCGAGGTCATCGCCCACCTGGTCGACCACCTGTACACCGGCGACCTGTTCGAGACCGTGCAGCAAGCCGTCAAGCGCCTGCACGGCGCCTACGCGATCGCCGTGTTCTGCCGCGAAGAACCGCACCGCGTGATCGCCGCGCGCCAGGGCTCGCCGCTGATCGTCGGCGTCGGCAAGGACGAGAACTTCGTCGCCTCCGACGCGATGGCGCTGGCCGGCACCACCGACCAGATCATCTATCTGGAAGAAGGCGACGTGGTCGACCTGCAGCTGGCCCGCTACTGGATCGTCGACGTCGACGGCCGTCCGGTCGAGCGCGAAGTGAAAACCGTGCACGCCCATACCGGCGCGGCCGAGCTCGGCCCGTACCGCCACTACATGCAAAAAGAGATCTTCGAGCAGCCGCGCGTCATCGGCGACACGCTCGAGGGCGTCACCGGCGTGATGCCGGAACTGTTCGGCGACGGCGCCTACGCCGTGTTCAAGAAGATCGACCGCGTGCTGATCCTAGCCTGCGGCACCAGCTACTACGCCGGCCTCACCGCCAAGTACTGGATCGAATCGGTGGCCAAGGTGCCGGTGAACGTCGAGATCGCCAGCGAATACCGCTACCGCGACAGCGTGCCGCACCCGGATACCCTGGTGGTGACCATCTCGCAAAGCGGCGAGACGGCCGACACCCTGGCCGCGCTCAAGCACGCACGCAGCCTCGGCATGCACCACACGCTGACCATCTGCAACGTCTCGACCAGCGCCATGGTGCGCGAGTGCCAGCTGGCCTACATCACCCGCGCCGGCGTCGAAGTCGGCGTGGCCTCGACCAAGGCCTTCACCACCCAGCTGGCGGCGCTGTTCCTGCTGACCCTGACCCTGGCGCAAGTCAACGGCCGCCTGACCGATGCCGAGGAAGCCGAACACCTCAAGATGATGCGCCACCTGCCGGTCGCCCTGTCGTCGGTGCTGGCGCTCGAGCCGCAGATCATCGCCTGGGCCGAGGAATTCGCGCGTAAAGAGAACGCCCTGTTCCTGGGTCGCGGCATCCACTACCCGATCGCCCTGGAAGGCGCGCTGAAGCTCAAGGAAATCTCGTACATCCACGCCGAGGCCTACCCGGCCGGCGAACTGAAGCACGGCCCGCTGGCGCTGGTGACCGAAGAAATGCCGGTAGTAACGATCGCGCCGAACGATGCGCTGCTGGAAAAGCTGAAGTCGAACATGCAGGAAGTGCGTGCGCGCGGCGGCCAGCTGTACGTGTTCGCCGACGTCGATTCGCGCATCACCTCGGGCGATGGCCTGCACGTGATTCGTCTGCCGGAACACTACGGCCTGCTGTCCCCGATCCTGCACGTGGCGGCGCTGCAGCTGCTGGCGTATCACACCGCGCTGGCGCGTGGGACCGATGTGGACAAGCCGCGTAATCTGGCGAAGTCGGTGACGGTCGAGTGAGCAGCTACGATCGAAGGGTGTAAGTAAGCGAGAACGCAAGCCAAACTCACTACCCAGCAGCATCTGAAAAAGCCCATGAGCTTCGGCTCATGGGCTTTTTCTTTCATACACGATGCAACAAGGCAGTGGATTTTCAATGTATTTCGATGTAGACTTCGATGTATTACAGTCAAACAGGTGCGGTTCGCTGCTTGTACGTGGCTGTCAACTTCGATGTATTACAACCAAAATCCAAGAGTAACCATGTCTCATCAATACATTTATGGCGCGGATGGCGAGCCTGCCTTCGTCGTTATTCCCTACGCTGAATACTTACGTAACAACGGCTCCGGCGCCGCAGAAGGCCAGGAAATTGCTACGAGTTCGCTCCTCACCGCCGATGGACTTTTTGTCCGGCTGCCGTATGGTGGGCCAGGAGCAGCGATCGATCTTGTTCAGTTTATCGATGCCTGGATGCAGCGCGGAACGATATCGATGCTGGCAATTAGCAAACGACGTCAAGGCTACGACCGATTCAAGGGCGAGGCTGTGAACGGTCTCGATGCGATCCTGCGTCGCTGCTTTCTTCCAAAAGATTCCCCTTACCGCAACGTGATGCAGGCTACGACAGCGGTAGTGGACGCTCTCGTGGAGACCGGCGTGTTCGCATACAGTGTCGAAGCCATGCCAGGTTATTATCGCCCGGTGCAGTGCATTCGCATCGACACGGAGAAGGCTAAGGAGTTCCTGCAAAAAAACGGTCCTGCCAAGAATCCTTTGTGCGTGCACGAATTTATCCTGCCCGTCTAGATGACAGGCGACGTCATGCGGGTAAATGGTGTCGCCCATCCAGCCATCCTTACGTATTGATCGAGATCCTCACCAACACATGCGGCCCGCCGGCCGCTAGGCCTCCGGTATAAGAGGACTATGCCGACCGAATGGTGTAGTCAGCCATCACCGACCAATCCCTTTCACCACCGCCGGCACTGACAGCCTCGCCCATTCGCTGACGAACCGCATCGAGCATCGGCAGCTGCCGCCCCAGCTGTTCCGCCGCCGCATGCGCAAGCCGCAAATCCTTCAAGCCCAGCGATGCCTTGAATCCCGGCTCGTAGCGCTCGTGCATGATATTGGCCGAATACACCTGGTATGAACGACTGCCGAACAGGGTATGCAGGATCAGGTCGAAGAACCGCTCGCGCGCCAGTCCATGCGATTCGGTCAGCACAACGGCTTCGGCCATGGCCTCGATCGCCATCGTGATCATCATGTTGCAGGCGAGCTTGGCGGCATAGGCCGTGGGCGGTTCCGCGCCCATGTCCCATACGCGCTTGCCGATGACTTCCAGCACTGGCCGAACCGTGTCCAGTGCCGCGGGCTGACCGGCGGCCAGCACCTGCAGTTCCCCCTTGGCGGCAACGTCCGGCCGCCCCAGCACCGGCGCGGCCACGTAGCCAATTTTCACAGTGCGGTGACATTCGACGAGTTCCCGTGCGAAGGCGACAGAGATGGTCGATGCAACGATGTGCACCAATCCTCTGCGCGCCTGCGCCAGCGCCCCGGTCTCCAGCAAGACACTGCGGATCGCGGCATCGTCGGACAGCATCGTCAAGGCGACGTCCGCCTGCAGCGCTTGCGCCGGCGTCTCCACCATCCGCACGCCCGCGACGTCTCCACCGGAACGATTCCACGCCTTCACCGCATGCCCCGCCGCAGCCAGATTGCGCGCGATCGCGCGGCCCATGGCGCCCAGGCCGATGATGCCGATCTCCATCAGCGCATGCCTCCCGAACCCAGGACGATCTCGCCCGTCACCCAGCCGGCATCGCTTGACGCCAGAAAGGACACGATCGGCGCGATGTCCTGCACCTGGCCGCTGCGGCCGAGCGGTGTCCGTTCCTCGTTCCAGGTCTGGAAGTCGGATCCGATTGCCCCGGCGGTGTGCGTGCCTTCGGTCTCGATCAGGCCGGGATTCACCGCATTGACGCGGATGCCGCGCGGACCGAGTTCGCGCGCCAGCACGCCGGTGATGACGTCGATCGCACCCTTGGTGCCGCTGTAGATGGCGCTCTCGACCGGAAGAACGCTCGTGACGTTGGAACCGATGTTGATGATGCTGCCGCCCTCGCCCAGGTGTGGCGCGGCGGCGGCGCTGACCAGCAGCGGACCGAGGACGTTGATGTCGAACTGCTTGCGATAGCGTTCTTCGGTGGTCTCTTCGATCCGCGCGAACTGGTAGATGCCGGAGTTGTTGACCACGATGTCCAGGCGCCCGAAATGGTCGATCGCCGCCTTCACCAGCGCTTCGACCTCCGTCTTGTTGGTGACATCCGCGCCCACCGCCACCGCGAACCCGCCGGCGGCTTCGATATCGGCGACCACCTTGTCTGCACCGCTCTTGCTCGAGGCGTAATTGACGACGACCTTCGCGCCATCGGCCGCGAGCCGGCGCGCGATGCCCGCGCCGATCCCTTTCGACGCGCCCGTCACGATGGCGACCTTGTCTGCTAACTTGTTCATGTCTTGCGATCCCGGATGAGGCCAGCCCGGAATGGGCCGGCACGCTTGAAGCGCCATGGTGCCCCTTACGATATTGTTTGAGAACTGCCATCCATGTATATTCCAAGTACATTTTTGAACGGGTAGCGACGACATGGAATGGAGCGACGTCCGCGTCTTCCTGGCAGTGGTGCGCGGCGGATCGTTCGGTGAAGCCGCCCGGACGCTGGGTGTGAGCCATCCGACAGTCGGCCGCCGGATCAAGGCGCTCGAAGACGAGGCGCAGCAGGCGCTGTTTCGCCGGACCAGGGATGGATTGGTGCTCACGGATGCCGGGGACGGCGTGCTGGCGCTGGCCGAATCCATGGAAAATTCCGCGCTGGCCATGGAAAGACGTTTGGCGGGTAATCACGACCGCCTCGAAGGCATGTTGCGGATATCCTCGGCAGAGTGGTTCGCAGGCTATGTGTTGGCGCCTGTCCTGGCCGAATTGACGCGCCGCCATCCGGCGGTCGTGCCGGAAGTCATCGCCAGCTACCGCCTGCTCGACCTGTCGCGCCGCGAGGCCGATGTGGCGTTTCGCCTCGTTCCTTTCAGCGAACCGGACATCGTCCAGCGCCGCCTGATGAGCATGGCATATGGTGTGTATGGCTCGGCCGACACCGCATCCGCACTGCAGGCCGATCCGGCATCGGTCGGCCTTGTTCTCATGAATACGGCGCAGTCCCACTTTCCCGATGTCGCCTGGCTGCTCGACAGGTTTCCACTGTCGCGGCGGGTCTTCACGAGCACGAGCCGGGCCGTCCAGGCACAGATGTGCCTGCAAGGCATGGGCATTGCAGTGCTGCCGAGGCCGCTTGGCGATGCGCTATCTGGCTTGCAGCGCATCGACATGCCGGACCAACCCCCGGGCAGGGATATCTGGGTGGGGTACCATCACGACCTGCGGCATATGGATCGCCTGCGGGCGATGCTGGATATCGCCGCTACGATGCTGTCGAATACCTCGAGCACAACGCCATGATCGAATCGTGCTGCTAACAGCAGGAACGATCAGTGACTGTGCTGAACCGTCTAGGTAACCTTCTCTCATTCAATGTGGTTTCAATCCATCGAATGGGGAGCAGCAGTGAAGTCGATTTTATTCATCGGACTCATGGTATTAAGTGGCCTGAACAACGCCTTCGCGCAAGCCATTCAGGAAACGCCAGGCGCCGACCTGATCGTCCATAACGCCAAGATCTACACCGGCAATCCGGCACAACCATCGGCATCCGCCGTGGCCGTCAAGAACGGCCGCATCTACTCGGTCGGCACCGATGCCGACGTGCTGTGCCTGAAGAACGCCAACACGAAAATCATCGATTCCCGCGGCCGCCGACTCATCCCGGGCATCATCGACGCCCACACCCACGTGCTCAACGAGGGCGGCTACAACTACACCCTGCGCTGGGACGGCGTGCCCACGCTGCGCCGGGCCCTGCAGATGCTGAGCGAGCAAGCCAGGCGCACCCCGGAAGGCCACTGGGTGAAGGTGATCGGCGGCTGGTCTCCCTACCAGTTCGAGGAAAACCGCTTCCCCACCATGGACGAACTGCGCAAGGCCGTCCCCAACCGTTCGCCCATCGTGCAGTACGCCTACAACCGCGCCTTCCTGAACCAGCAGGCGCTGGACGCCCTCGGCGCCGGCACCGACAGGTTCCCCAACCTGCCGGGCACCGAGCTGGAGAAAGACGCGCAGGGCCGCTTTACGGGCGTGGTCCACGGCTTCACGTTCACCTTCATCACCATGGAAACCATGGTCCCCCAGCTCACCCCGGAGGAAGAGGTGAGCTCGCTGGTCCAGACGGTGCATAGTCTGAACCGTGTCGGGGTCACGTCGATCGTCGATGCGGGCACGGGCTTCCGCGGCTATCCCAAGGCCGTGCGCACCGTGGACGCCCTCGCCCGCGACAACCGCCTCAACATCCGCATGCCCTTCATGGACATCCAGTTCGGCGACGGCGCCGACTTCAACGTGGTGGATGCCCAGATCACGGCGATCACCAGGACGGCGCCGATCGCTCCCGGCCACAACCTGCACCCGCACCTGGCCCATGGTCATTCCTATCAAGGCGCCGGCGAGCTGCTGGCGGTGGAGGTGCACGACCACGAAAACTTCGACCGTCCGGCGGTCATCATCGAGCCTTCCAAGATGCATCGACTGGTCGAGCGCGACATCGCCAAGCTGGTCCAGCGGCGCATTCCCTTCCGCGAGCACATCACCTACGACGAGAACATCACGCCCTTCCTCGATGCGCTCGAGAAGCTCGACCAGAAGATGCCGCTCGACGGCCTGCGCTGGAGCCTCGAACACGCCGAGACCATCAGTCCGGCCAACGTCGCCCGCGTGAAGGCGCTGGGCGGCGGCATCGCCCTGGACACCAAGATGGCGCTGCATGGCGACAGCTTCGTCAAGACCCACGGCCGCGACAAGGCCTTGATCACCCCGCGCCTGCGCGAGCTCGTCGACAGCGGCGTGCCGCTGGCCATGACCACCGACGCCTTCCGCGCCGCCTCGTTCAATCCGTGGATCGGCATCAGCTGGATGGTGTCCGGCAAATCGATCTCCGGCGCCGAGATCCTGGCCCGGAATAACCGCCTCACACGTGAAGAAGCGCTCAAGCTGTTTACGCGCAATGCGGCGTGGTTCATGAACACCGAGTCCGAGATGGGCATGATCGCCCCCGGCTACCTCGCCGACTTCGCGCTGCTCGACCGGGATTACTTTACGGTGCCGGAAGCCCAGATCAAGTCCGTTTCCTCGGTCCTGACGGTCATGGATGGCCGGGTGGTGTACGGCGCACAGGACTACGGTTCGCTGTCGCCGGCATTGCCCGAGATCCTGCCCGCGTGGTCGCCGATCAAGCACTTCGGCGGCTATTACCAGGCGCGGTAAGGTGAATGCGCACGCGGCCTGGCTCGCCATTCCTTTGCTGCTGGCAGCCGACGCCGCGCTCGCGCAGTTCCAGCCGTAGCGCTTCGACGACGACGTCAAGGCCCAGCGCCAGGGATGCGGCCGGCAAGGCAGCCGCACCGCATGCTGGAAGGGCCGCCCGCTCGCGGACCATGTGCGCCTGACGCTGGGAGGCGACTTGCGCCTGCGCTACGAGCACACCGGCAATCCGCGCCTGGTCGCTCGCGACCCGTATGGAGCGCGCACCGGAAATAGTTCTACAAAGAACTAAATCCTGTATAGTCAAGCTCCTGACCGACCGCCCCGGCGCGTCCACGCGGCCAGGGACGCCGCACTGCGTCTGTCCGGTGCCCGATTGCCAATGCTACGCCCATGAACGCCGAGAACCCCGACCTGATGTACCGCCTGCTCGTCCAGGGCGTGGTCGACTACGCCATCTACATGCTCACGCCGACCGGCGTCGTCTCCAGCTGGAACGCCGGCGCCCAGCGCGCCAAGGGCTATACCGCCGGCGAGATCGTCGGCCGCCACTACGCGTGCTTCTACGGCGCCGAGGACCGGGAGGCCGGCCTGCCCGACATCAACCTCGAGATCGCCACCCGCACCGGCCGCTTCGAAGACCAGGGCTGGCGTGTGCGCAAGGATGGCAGCGCGTTCTGGGCCCACGTCGTGATCGACGCCATCCGCGACGATGACGGCGCCCTGGTCGGCTTTGCCAAGATCACGCGCGACATCACCGAACGCCACCAGCAGCGGCGCAAGCTGGTCGAGGCCAAGGAGCTGGCCGAAGCCTATAGCCGCCAGATGGCCTCGCTGTCGCACTTCCTCGATTCGGTGATCGCCAACATCCCGGCCAGCGTGCTGGTGCTGGACGTCGCATCGCGCACCATTCTGCTGGCCAACCAGCAGGCGCAGCGCCTGTTCGCCCAGGTCTATGTCGACCTCAAGGGCTTGCCAGTCGGCGATTGCCTGAGCCCGAGCGTGGCCGACTACGTCGAGCGCCAGACGGCGCATGCGGCGCCCACCAGGGTCGGGCTGGACGACGCCGTGCTGGTCGAAACCTCGGTCGGCCCGCGCAGCCTGCGCAGCCGCACGGTGCTGGGCAAGCAGCCCGACGGCGAGGGCGATTACGTCCTGATCATCACCGAAGACGTGACCGACGAGCTGGCCGCGTATGCGCAAATCCACCACATGGCGCAGCACGACGGCCTGACCAATCTGCCCAACCGCAACCTGTTCAACGCACGCCTCGAGAGCGCGCTCTCGCACAGCGCGGAGGATGACTCCGGGGTGGGCATCCTGTGCCTCGACCTGGACAATTTCAAGAACATCAACGACGCCTACGGCCATGGCTTCGGCGACAAGATCCTCTTGACGCTGGCGGGCCGCCTGCGCAAATGCCTGCGCGACCAGGACACGCTGGCGCGCCTGGGCGGCGACGAGTTCGCCGTGGTCCTGCCGCGCATCAAGCGCCTGGAAGAAGCGCAACAGGCGGCGCAGCGCCTGATCGAGGCGGTGGCGCCGGCATTCTCGATCGAGGGCCACAGCTTCGCGGTCGGCATCAGCGTCGGCATCGCCTTGTCCACATCCGCCGGCAACACGGCCGAGCAATTGCTGCAGCACGCAGACATGGCCTTGTATGAAGCCAAGCGCAACGGCCGCAACCGCCACGAGGTGTTCCAGCCCGAGATGGAGGCGGCGGCGCGGGTGCGGCGCCAGATCGAGATCGACCTGCGCCGCGCGCTGCACCGCGGCGAGCTGCAGATGCACTATCAACCGATCGTCGAAAAGGCCGGCAACCGCATCTCGGGCTATGAGGCCCTGATCCGCTGGCGGCATCCGGAGCGCGGTGCGATTGCGCCGATCGACTTCATACCGATCGCCGAGGAAACCGGCCTGATCCACGAGCTCGGCGCGCGCGCCTTGAACCTCGCTTGCCAGGAAGCGGCGACCTGGACCAACGGCGAAACGATCGCCGTCAACCTGTCGCCGATCCAGTTCAAGAGCAGCGAACTGGTGAGCATGGTGGCGCTGGCGCTGGCCGATTCCGGCCTTGCCGCCGAGCGGCTGGAACTCGAGATCACCGAGTCGGTATTGCTCGACAATAGCGATGGCAATATCCGCACCCTGAAGGCCTTGAAGAAGCTGGGTGTGCGCATTTCGCTCGACGACTTCGGCACCGGCTATTCCTCGCTGAGCTATCTGCGCTCTTTCCCCTTCGACAAGATTAAGATCGACAAGTCGTTCGTGCAAGAGATCGGGCAGAGCCGGGAAGCGGTGGCGATCATTCGCGCCATCACCGGCCTCTCCAGCAGCCTGCTGATCGAGACGACGGCCGAGGGCGTGGAGACCGAGGAGCAGCTGCGGCGCCTGGTGGAAGAAGGCTGCTCGCACTTCCAGGGCTATCTGTTCGGGCGTCCGGAAGCGGCAGAGAACCGGATGCAGCGGCTCGACTGGCCTGCGGTCTGACTGGACGCATTTGCCGTAGTCGATAATGAAACGGACAACGACATTTTCCAGCGACTGCCATGCATCACGACGCCATCGTCGGTGACCGCATGATATGGCGGCTGGGCCGGCAGCCGCCCGCATTTTTCGCATAGACACAGGATCGCCCATGATCGACCAACACCTCATCCAGCGCGCCGAGCAGGCCTTTTCCAACGCCTGCGGCATGCCATTCGAAAAACTGCTGGCGCCGATCGAGGGCGAACCCGGCGCCGGGCAGGCAGCCAGCGATGGCATCGTCAGGGCGATCCGCCAGTGGCGCACCGCCGGCGACGCCAGCCTGCCGATGGGCGCGTTCACGGGCGAATTGCGGCGCCCGGATTGGGACAAGATCATGCACATCTCGTGCGAGGCCCTCGTCCGCCACGGCAAGGACCTGCAGGTGGCCGCCTGGCTGCTCGAGGCCCAGATCCACCAACATGGGTTTGCGGCGATCGCCGGCGGCCTGCACCTCATGACGCGCCTGTGCGAGCAGTATTGGGACGACATCCATCCCCAGGGCGCCGCCGACACCTACGAGCGCCGCGCCAACATCTTCCACTGGGTCAACCACGCGCTGTCCCCGATCCTGCGCCAGGTGCCGCTGGCCTTCGGTCACCAGGGCCAGCCGTTCACCCTCGCCGACTGGGAACGCGCGCGCCGCCATGAACACTTGCGCCAGACCGATTCCTGCGGCAACGTCGAAGGCCCGTCCGGCGCCGATCTGTCCGCGGCGCTCGCGGCGGTGGCGGACGACACCTGCGCCGACATGGAGCGCGACCTGGCCGACGCCCTGGCGATGCTGAAGCACCTGGCCGACGTGCTCGAGCCGAGATTGGACGAAGGCGCGCCATCCTTCGGCATGTTCGCCGGAGTGATGGAACAGGCACGTGGACTGTTCGAGGCCGAACTCGAGCGGCGCGGCCTGCCGCGTCATGCGCGGCCGAGTCCGATTCCGGCGGAGCCGGCCGTGCCCGCGGCGCCCGAGGAAGCGGCCGCGACGCCGGCAGACGTCATCCTGCCGCGGACCACCATGGCGGAGCCCGCCGCCATACGCGATCGCGCCGAAGCGTATGCGCTGCTCGAGCAGGCGGCCAGCTTCCTGCAGCGTGATGACCCGCACAGCCCGGTGCCCTACCTGGTGCGTCGCGCCGCCGAATGGGGGAAGCTGAACGCCGCCGAGCTGTACCAGGAGCTGTTCCTGCGCAGGGGCGGCCAGGTCCACATCTTCGACGTCATGGGCCTGGACACTCCCGGACAGGCCGACAAGAAAGACTGAACAAGGAGCACGCAATGGCGATCATTTATCAGGCCAGCAATTTCGGTGACGCCGACCTGCGCGTCGCCCTGGTCGAACGCGGCATGGCCGACCTGCTGGTGCACAGGGTGGCGGCGCGCGGCCTGGCGCATGGCGACGCGCTGTGGTACAGCACGCGGCACCGCGAGGACGCCAGTGTGCGCGTCTTCTTCGTTTCGCCGGGAATGGCCCAGCTGAAAATCTTTTTTGTCCCGAACCAGGACGAGGCCGGCTGGCAGCGTCCGCGGCCGCCCGCAATCCACCTGCGCTAGCGTGCGTAACGCCGGCCGGGCCGGCGTGATGTCGTTCCGCCAAGGCGGACTCGGTACTACTACTGAGTCCGCCACAGGTCGAATACTGAGAGGGCCACGTTTACCGGGGGTGGTCCGCGCAAGCCTGATTTGTTTGGGCTATACTCCGCTCAGTCCTCTATAGGACTTCCCGCTCAATGGACGCCAGGGATATCGACTGGCCTGCCTGACAATCCATGTCAGCGCGTCATATCCGTGTTGCCTGCAAGGCCGGTTTGACTGTCATCCAGTTCACCGTTGCCTTGCCTACGCTATGCGTCGGTTGCCGAGTTTTGTTGCTGTTCTCACGGATCGCGACAGGTCCCGACAACCCGTTCCTTATCGGTGCTTCGATACCGCCAGCAGGCGGTGTTGAAACATTCCTTTACCGAGCCGTTGAACTTTTTAAATCTGATTGCATGCCAGGCCATCGCAAACATTTTTCAGGTGATACTCGTATGCGTACCTCGCTTCTAGTTGTCCTTTCTTGCTTCATCGTTGCATCTTGCAGCAAAGCCCCTGCTCCTTCCAATGACAAGCCGGTCGACGTCGTCCTGATCGGCGCCGGCGTCATGAGCGCCACCCTCGGCACCATGCTCAAGGAACTCGATCCCGAACTGACGATCGAAATGTTCGAGCGCATGGATTCGGTCTCGGCCGAAAGCTCCGACGCCATGAACAATGCCGGCACCGGTCACTCCGGTTTCGCCGAGCTGAACTACACGCCCGAAATGCCGGACGGTACCATCGACACCAAGAAGGCCGTCGACATCAACGAGCAGTTCGAGATCTCGAAGCAGTTCTGGGCCTACCAGGTCAAGAAGGAATACCTGGGCGCGCCGAACACCTTCATCAACAACGTGCCGCACATGGCCTTTGTCTGGGGTGACGACAACATCAACTATCTGCGCAAGCGCTACGATGCGCTGCAGAAGGAAAACCTGTTCAAGGGCATGCTGTACACCGAAGACCACGAGACGATCCGCAGGTGGGCGCCGCTGGTCATGAACGGCCGCGACGCGAACCAGAAAGTGGCCGCGACCCGCATGGACATCGGTACCGACGTCAACTACGGCACCCTGACCCGCAGCATGGTCAAGCACCTGACCGGCACCCACGGCATGACCCTGAACCTGCGCAGCCAGGTCGAAGACATCAAGCGCGGCAAGGATGGCCTGTGGAACGTGACCGTCAAGAATCTGGCGGACAACAAGCTCAAGACCGTGAGCGCGAAGTTCGTGTTCATCGGCGCCGGCGGCGGCGCGCTGCCACTGCTGGAAAAGACCGGCATTCCTGAAGCCAAGGGCTACGGTGGCGTTCCGGTCGGCGGCCAATGGCTGGTGACCACCAACCAGGCGCTGATCGAAGCGCACCACGCCAAGGTGTACGGCAAGGCCTCGGTCGGTTCGCCGCCGATGTCGGTGCCTCACCTCGACACCCGTATCATCGACGGCAAGAAAGCCCTGCTGTTCGGACCGTTCGCGACCTTCTCGACCAAGTTCCTCAAGAACGGTTCGTGGGTCGACCTGCCGGCCTCGATCGGCACCGGCAACGTGCGTCCGATGGTGCAGGCTGGCATCGACAACATTCCGCTGACTAAGTACCTGGTCGAGCAGGTGATGAACTCGCAGGAAGACCGCGTGGCCACCCTGCGTGAGTACCTGCCGGAAGCCAAGATGGAAGACTGGGAACTGGTCAACGCCGGCCAGCGCGTCCAGATCGTCAAGGACGACCCGAAGAAGGGTGGCCTGCTGCAGTTCGGCACCGAAGTCGTTGCCTCGGCTGACGGCTCCGTGACCGCCCTGCTGGGTGCATCGCCAAGCGCCTCGACCGCCGCGCCGATCATGCTCAAGGTGCTCAAGGCATCGGCCTTCCGCGACAAGCTGGAAACGCCGGAATGGCAAGCCAAGATGCACGAAATGATTCCTTCGTACGGCCGCAAGCTGAACGACGATCCGGCCTTCGCCAACCAGATCCGCCAGCAGAGCAGCGCTGCGCTGGGCCTGAAGGCGTTCACGCTGGACGTGCCGGCGGCAACGCAGGAATAATGGTGTAGAGAACGGCTGCGGCATGAGCCGCAGCCATTCAACAAGCAGTGATGCAACAAAAAAAAGGCCTCGGTTCAGTGAACCGAGGCCTTTTTGTATTTCAGCCGACGCAGGCTTATTTGCGTGCGCGCAGGGCTTCGAGTTCGGCGCGCAGATTGCTGCGTTCGCTGCGCGAGTTGTCGAGCATGGTGCGCAATTCCTTGACCTCGGCCGCCAGGTTGTCGCGCTCGGTCGTGACGCCGACCAGCTCCATCTGGGCGCGCAGGCGCGCATCCGACTCGGCCGCGGTGGCCGCCACGTTGCGCTCGAGCTGCTGGCGCAGGTCGGCCAGCTGGGCATCCTTGCCGTCGATCGCCAACTGATCCTTGGCCTTGCCGACCAGCGCATCGGCGGCGATCTGGCGCGCATTGCGCAGCTCGGCCGTCAGGCGCTCGATCTCTTCGTTGCGTTCATCCGCGATCAACTGAGCCTGTTCGCGCGCGACCCGCGCATCGCTCAGTTCGGCGTTCAGGCCGTCACGCTCGGCTTCGAGTGCATTGCCGGCTTCGAGCAGCGCATCCATGTCGCTCTCGGCGCGCGCCAGCGCATCGCGCATGCCGGCGCCGGCATCCTGCGCATACTGCTGGGCCCAGCGGCTCAGTTCGGCGAGCAGCTCGGGCGGCATCTCGGCCTTCGGCGTCTCGACCGGTTGCGCATGGCTGGCGCGCCAGGTGGCCAGGTGCTGGTGGATGGTCTTGGTCGACCCGGCGCCGATCAGGGCGCGCACCGCCTCGATCGTGACTTGCTGCCTGTCGTTCTGGAGAGTGTTGGCCGCCTCGATGACGTCGCCGAGCGTCACGTCCAGGTGTGCCATATCCGTTTTCATACCGCGTCAGAATGTTCGTTGTAGGGCTGTCCATCATACGCTAGACGATGGTTTAGTTGCTCGAAAGCATCGCCCGATACGACCAAGTGTCGCGGATTTGCCGCTATTTCAGGCCGAGGCCGGCGTGGCTGCGATTATTCCATTTCCATGCTGACAAAATTCTCGTCCAGCCAGGCGCCCAGCGCCTCGGTTCCCGGCCCGTCGAGATGCGGCAGCATCGCGGCGTACCAGGCGCGTCCCTCCTCCTGGCCCAGCACGGCGCGGACGATGGGCAGGCTGTTCTGCAGGAAGATGCCGAACAGGGGCGCCCGGCGCACGAACAGCGAGGTGGCATCAAGGCAGCCCAGGCCCGTATAGATCGCGCGCATCTGTTCGAGATACGGCATCGCGCGCGCCGCCTGGCCCGACTGGGTCAGGGCAGTGATGAAGCTGGTCACGATCTGCGGGTCCGGCATTTCGCGCGAGGCGGCATTGCGTTCGCGCGCCCAGGCGATCCACTCTTCGCCGCGCGCCGTGTCGCCCGTCATGGCGCAGCAGCATCCGGTTTGCAGCGCGTTGAAGGCGCTCGGCTCTTCGTCGCACAAGGCGTTCCAGTAGCGCAGCGATTCGGCCCAGCGCCCCAGGCGCGCGCTGGCCATCGCGCACAGGCGGATCGCATCGATGCGCAAGCCGTCCTGCGTGGCCGCCGCATGGGGCATGGCGCCGGCCAGCGCTTCCTCCAGGCGGCCGGCGCCCAGATGGTCGATGGCGTCGGCCAGTTCCGGCGGGTCGGCCTGGGCCGCCCCTGCATTCATTGCGGTCGGTGCGCTGCATTCCTCGATGATCCGTTCGGCATCCATGCCCGGCAGGCGCAGGTAGGCGATGACCGGCCGCGTGGTCTTCTTTTCCTTTTTTGCGTCACGCTCGACCTTCACGTTGTCGATCGAAACGAACGGGTCGCCTCCGGTGCGGTACAGCGTCACCGCGCTGTAGCGTGAGGCGTCCGCCTCGACGCTGGCGCCGAGGATCGAAAACAGTTCACCGGGCGCGGTTTCGAGCCGGTGCACGACGACATGGGGTTCTTCGATCCAGGCGAATCTGCGCGGCAGCTCGAACGGCGTCGCCCAGCTGTCGCTCAGCTCGCAGAACGGTTCCTCGGCCGCGTCGCGCGCCAGCGAACGGGGCACGGTGGTCAGCAGGATGAATTCGACGACCCAGCCGGCGACGAGCGCGCTGCCCTCGATCCGCATCCCCGCGACGTGGCGCACTTCGTTCTCCGCCAGCACCATCCCGAAGCGCCACATGTCCTGCGGAGCGCCGAGCAGCGATGCGAAGCTGCCCGCGTCGGCGATGGCAAGCCAGGCGGCCCAGTGGGCGTACCAGCCCACGACGCCGATCGCCAGGCCCGATCTGCCCATCCACATGGGGTTGCGCGCCTTCGCCTGGCGCGCCACCGCGCGCGCGGCCACGCCCATGACGAGCGCGAAGACGCCCATGGCGAGCCAGTTGAGCAGGATGAGCGGCGAGTGGATCGTCAGCCAGGCATACAGCCAGGCCGGGATGACGACGAACAGCGCGCAGGCCGCCGTCGAGACGATCGCCTGCGCCGGCAGGCGGCCCGACGGCACGTAATAGGGTGAACTCATGGCGTGTCCTGTGGCTTGGGAGCGGGGCGGACCAGGGCCAGCGCCCGCAAGTCCGGCCTGTCGTTGCCCACGCAAAGCAGCGGCGCATCGTGTTCGAGCGCGGCGTGCGCGGCCAGCGCCAGCGCGGCGACGAAGGGCACGGCGCCGCATGTGCCGCAGGCCGGGCCGAGGCGGACGATGTCGCTGGCGTTGTCGAGGTGCGGCGTGGTGGCGTCGCCGAATTCCATCAGTTCGAGCGCGTGGCGCGTGTCGGCGCCGGCATCGGCGACGAGCATGGCGACGGCGGCCGGCGCGATCGCCGCGCCCTGCAGCAGGCGCCCGGCGAGCATGTTCAGGCGCTGCGGCGACAGGCGTTTGAGGCTGGCGGATGCTGGATCGCAGGCGTCGGCTTCCAGGCTGACGTGCGCAATGCCGGCGCCGTTCGCCGCTGGCGCCAGCAGCAGGCCGGCCGCGCCTTCGCCGGGGATGCGGCCACGCGGATGAAAGGAGGTGAACAGCGTGCCGTTGGCCGACCATCGGTCGACCGTCTCCTGGCCGATGTGGGAGCAGAAGGCGAGCAGGATCGTCGCCGCGGGCTCCGCGCTTTTTTCTGTTTGCTGCGCCAGCCGGGCAATGAATGGCGCAGGAGCTGCGGCTTCGGTGACGTCGATGCGCGCCGCGGGCCAGCCAGCCTGCGCCAGCACCTGCCTGCACCACATCGCTGCCGCCTGGCGTTGTTCCACCTGCCAGTCGTCCGGCAGCACCAAGGCCAGTTGCAGCGTGAAAGGCGCGTCTTCGTCCGCGCCCAGCAGCCCTGCCGCGCGATCGGCGAGCTCGCGCAGGACCGCCGTGCCGAGAACGAGCGCGCGCCACCCCTCGTCGCCAAAGGGCGGCGCCGGCGCGGCGCACGAGTCCAGCCAGTCGGCGATCTCTTCGCGCACCGCCTCGTCGCCGGCCTGTTCGCAGCGTGCGCTCATGACCGGGAAACCGTCGTCGTCCACCAGTTCGCGGTCAAGGTCGGCGTCGACCTTGTTGGCGGCAAGCGCGGCGCCCAGTTCTTCGGCGGATGCGCCATGCGGCGTGCGCAGCGCGCCGGCGAGGATGGACAAGGTCGGGCAGCGTCGCTCCTGGACGGCGTCCTGCTGCACCGCCGGCGCGGCGGCGGCCTGTGCGACAGCCTGGCGCGCGAGCAGCCTGCCACCGATGCGGCCGAGCCAGCCCGGGGCCGGCGGCGTAGTCGTGGTGGACATGGGCTCAGACCTGGTCGATGGTGGTTTGCTGGCCGGCGATCAGCGTCGCGCCGCAGGCGGTCTTGTCGCCATGCCGCGCGGCCGCCTTGCCGTCGACGATCAGGGTCGCATCGCCTTCGATGATCGGCCCGGGGCCATGCTTGGGACAGCTCGTCCTGTCGCCCATGCGGGCGATGCCGACGCCGTCGATATCGCTGTTGGGCGAGGCTTCCAGCACGACGCCGCCGTGCGAGGTCTTGTCGCCAAGTCTGATCAGTGCTCCTGCCATGGTTTTTCCTCGTCTGGATAACTTCAACTATGTGGTCTGGAATTTCACTTGATTAACCAGGGACCCAGCTTATTCAGGCCATGGTGAGTTAATAAGGTAGAGGTCGCTCATTCGCGCTCAAGCACGAGTAAGTGAAAGCTCTTGGGATAAGCATCGGCGACACTAGCCACATCGCTTCGTGCCTCAAGTTTCATGGAGATTTTTCTATTATTTTTGAGGGCGAAAACAAAGATTAATGGATCTTTTATCCTGTATTCGGGGCGATGTTCTTGTTCTGAACGTAAGAGAACATAGTCGTCAAAGAATTGCGCAGGCAGATTCATCGAGAAAACCCCAATAGGAAAGTTTCGGGGAGTTGCTGAAATCCAAGCCTTATTCCATTTTTTCGCGTTGTCTTCCCTGCTGATGTTTATGTGGATTCCACGCATCCGAAAATTTTTCTCGTGATAAAACTTAGATCGCATGACGGGTGCCTGTGGATCTTTCGGCCAGAAAAAATTACCTTCGCCCAGAATTTCGGATTCTTCAGTTTCTAAATTGGAACTTGCATCTATGACGCGATGCACGGAGGAAACTAGTCCCATTAAATATGATCGTTCTTCTTCATTCAGTTCAACTATAGACGGAAGTTCTAGAATGTCTTTGTCTTCATATTTATTGATAATAGGTTTCTGGGTCATGCCGGCCCTCGTTTTTTTATCAATTTCAGTGAGGCTTTGTGATATCTGTGAAGAAGACTCTTTCTTGCAGCTTATAATGATGGGAATGGCTGCTAGTAGAAATAGATATCTCATTAAGATCATAAGCACATCAAGTAGTTTGTTCGGATTTTGCCAATGATGGATTTTCATAGATAGGATCAATATTGCCAATCAGAGGAATCCAGTGGCGATCCGAATGAAAGACAATTTCTTGATATTTGGCTTTAAATTCTTTATGCCACTTGTATGGATTGACAGCGTAGGCAATTGGAATGTCAGCTATGTTGCTATGTTTGATCCAACTGAAGCCGTTGGGTGTCTCGATGTCAGAATCATCAAGAATCTCCTTGGCAGTTTCGGCACAGGTGTCGTTGACAATTGCCGAATAAGTCAACTGTCCTTTATATATTTCAACTCGCGCTTTTGTAGTGTTTTCATTTACTGCCCCTGCTTGTTTTCTACTTATCGGAATTTTGAAGGATTTTACTTTTTCCGTAATCATGTAATCAGCAGTGCCGGGCCGTGAATTTTTCTGCCCATCTTTTTTTATGGCGCCAACTGTATATATCTGTTTTCCCTTGCTAAATCCTTTATTGAGCCAGCCTACTTTCCCGGCCCCATCAGGACCGAAGCTGAAGGATTGAATTACTTTAGTATTTTGTACTAGGTAATAAAACATGTGTCCATAATCAATTGCGATGTCATGAGTATTATTTTTGAATGCATCGACACTATTGACTTCAAAGCCTATAACAAGATAGAAGACGTCCAGCTCTACGCTTTTTCTGGCTGTATGGTCAACAGGCGAAGTACGTGATGCTCCAATATTCGCCCACTTCATTGTCCGAGACGGCATCCTTGTCATTCTTTAACCTCGATAGTCACGGTTTCTTCCTTATCGGATCTGACAATATGAGTCAGGCCGTTCTCATCCGTTTTTCCATACTCAAACGTTCCGTCTTCGCGCTTGATTCTGTAATCGACATGAGCAAGTGGTGCGCCGGTGGCTTTATCACGCACGGTAAAAGCTTCATCAAAGAGGTTTGCATTAGAATCGGGCAAGCTGCCTAACCTGGATGGACTGCCTTCGCCCTTATCAAATTGGTGTTTGCCGCCCTTGACGGAAAACTTCCCCGGACAGGCGAACGTAATGTCCCCACCTTCCAGCGTGATCGCCGACTCGCCCGCCTGCAGCACAATCTTTTCCTTCGCCTTGATCTCGATCCGGTCATTCACCGACATCACGGTGACTTCCTTGTCCGCCAAAATCTCCAGCTGATCCGTATGCGCCTGCAACGACACCGGTCCATTCGCCGCAATCGCTTGAATCCCGCCCGCATGCGAAAACAGGCTGGCAGCGCCACCTGCAACAGTCGACACCGTATGCGCCGCGGCGATATGGACATCCGACTGCGTCGTCCACTGCATCTGCCCGCCGGCATAGATCACGGTCGATGCCGGCGTCGCCCAATTGATGCTGGCCGCCGAGTCCATCAGCACGACCGCCGCCCCGAATTTTTCAACTGGCTGCCCGCCATCGAGCTCGCGCGACCCCGCCTTGGCCTTGAGCGCCGTCTGTCCCCCAACCGCACCGTCGTACTTGCCCCTGGCCTGAGGATCGATCAGCGCGATGAATTCCTCCTGCGCCTTGGCTGCATCCCTACTAAACAGCGCCTGCGACTGGCCCGCCGCATCGCGCAGCGCGTCGCCCAGCGATTGCGCCGCCTTGAACTGCGCCACAGCCTCCGCCACATCCATCTGCGTCGACGTGATCCCACTCCCGAGCTGCGGCCGCGCACTGGTCGACAGCAGCACGCCTTCACCGCCGCGCACGACCGTCCAGGCATCGGTGCGCAGCTCGAAGCCGCTGCCGCGATAACGCCCGCGCTGTGACGTGCCGGGCGGCTGCTCGACCAGATAGCCAAGGTTGAGTTCGCTGCCGGCGCTGCTGCTTGCCAGCCGCGTGCGCAGCTGTCCGGGCGTATCGTCCACCTGCCACTGATTGAAACCCCCGCCATCGAAGTTTCGGCTATGAATCCCCGACAGCACGCCGGCATGCTCGGCGCCGGAATCCACCCCAGCCGGAAAGGGCGGCAGATCGACGCCGTTATGCAACTGCGCGACGATGACTGGCCGGTCGATATCGCCTTCAATAAAATCCACCAGCACCTCGGTGCCGATGCGCGGCGTGAACACCGTGCCCCAGTTCGGACCGGCCAGCGCCTCGGCCACCCGTATCCAGCTGCCGGAAGCATCGTTGCCCGGCGCGCTGCCCCGTTCATCCAGGTTGTGCGCCACGCCTCCGGGATTCGGATTGACGCCACGCTGCCAAGCGAACTGGACTTTTACTTGATGATCGCGCGTGCTGGTGGCGACCGCATTCGGCAAGCCGACCACCAGCGCGGTCTGCGGCCCAAGGCTAGTGCAGGGATGCGGCGCGGCGGTCGCGGCCGGCACCAGCGCCACCACGTCGCGCACGCAGGCGAAGGTATTGCGGTAAGTGCCGTTCTCGACCTGTTTCGACGCGCCTGCGATGCCGGTGTCGAAGTTGTTGCGCGCCTCGTGTTGCACCCACAGCACGGTGAAGGCGTTGGCGCCGGCCGGATAGCGGTCGTGCTGCGTCAAGCTAAAGCCGTGTCCCGCCGCCAGCCGGCGCACGGCGCCCGCGCCTTCGAAGACCTTGTTGTCCAACTCGAGCGCCAGCAGCATCAACTCGCTGTGACCACGCATCGCGGCGCCGGTGTCGCCGCCGATGCGTTCGCCGCTGCCGTCGTGGATGGAGAGCGCGGGCAGGGCACCGGCATCGAGGTGCGAACCCAGTTCGGCCGCCGGCGCCAGCAAGACGGCCGGGTTCCAGCTGCTGATGCTGACGCCGTTGGCTGCTACCCGGCGCCTTGCGTGGAAGGCGTCGATCGCATCGTCGCGCTCGGTCGCACGCACGCCATGAAAGCGCAACGTCGCGCCGCCGGGCATTGGGGGAATCCGCGCCCGCCGGTCGAAGATCACCAGCCGGTGCCGCGCCTGGCCGTGGTCGGCGCCCGCCACTGTCTCGAACGGAGAATGATCGAAGCGCCAGCTCAGGCCCTCGGACGCCAGCAGCCGCGCGAAGAATGCGTAATCGCTTTCGCGGTACTGGGTGCAGACGGGCCGTGGCGTCAGTTCCTGCGTCACGTCGAACGCGACGTTCACCTGTGGATAATCGGCCAGTAATTCACAGACGATGTCGCGCACCGTCTTGTTCTGGAACAGGTAGCAATCGCGCCGCAGCGTCAACAGCGCCAGCGCCGGTTCGAGCACCAGGCGGTAGCGGGCGACGCCGCCATCGGCGCCCAGCCAGGACGCTTGCGTACACAGGCCATGCCAGGCGCGCCGGCCGCCGTCCGGCTGCAGCAGCCCGACAGTCAATTCTTCGCCGATGAAGGAAGACAGGTCGAGGTCGGTCGAGGTGCTGAGCGCATCGACCTCGAAGCGGAACAGCTCGTTGACGGCCTCGCGTCCCGCGAAGCGCTCCGCCACCAGCGATTGCGGCAAGCCGCTTTGCTGGCTGCTGGCCAGGGTGAGGAGCCGCGCGTGCTGGCTCAGGCCCGTGCCGTACAGGCCGAGCGAAGCGGGGGCGGGAAAGGCTCTCATCGGCGCGCTATTCCGCGTTCAGGACATCACCGCCAGCAGCTCGAGCTTGAGCTCCTTCATGCCGGCCGGGACGTAGATCGAGATCGACTGCGCCTTGAGCATGCGCTCGTACATCGCCCCTTTCGCCTCGAGGATGAAGTAGCAGGTGTCGGGCCGCACGGGGATCGCCGCCGGCGGCTGTGGCGTGTACTGCAGGCGCACGCCGGGCAGGGCCGAGAGCACGAATTTCTCGACGTCGTCCGGGGCGCCGACCTTGAAGCGCAGCGGCGCCACGTCGACCAGTTCCACCGCCGGGATGTCGGCCGAGACGGCGATGTAGAAGGTGGTGTCGTCGTCGATCTTGCCCGAGTCGAGCATGCCGATGTGGTAGCAGGGCCGCACCTCGTTCAGGGCGATGCCGAAGTACTTGGCCGAGATGACGGTGTCGAGCAGTTCGCGGATGATCTGGTGCAGCCTGGCGAAGGCGGGGCCGGGATCGTGGTGCTGGTAGGACGGCAGATCGGACAGGGTCCAGCTCTTGGAAAAGGTCATCAGGCCGCCGGCCACGTCCAGCAGCGCCTCGAACACGCGCTCGGGGTGCAGCGCCGGCTGGTTGAAATGGTGCGACAGCGTCGCATAGGCCGAACTGGCCGTGTGCAGCAGCCAGAACGAGGACATGTCGCCCGAGCGGAATTCGATGACGTTGCGAGTCGGCTCGCGGTGGTGGCCGTACAGCGCGCCGACCTTGGCCTGCAGCGCGTCGAGCAGGCGGCGCAACTGCTGGAACAGGGCCGGGGCGGCGCCCAGCGACATCGACGGCGGCACCAGCGCCGGATCGAGCTCGAAGCCGCCGGTGGCGCATCTGCGCACGCGCAGCAAGGGAAAGTGGATGTAGGCGTCGCGCGGCTCGAATTCGGACACCAGGCGCAGCGCGCGCTTCAGGTAGGCCAGCTGCACCGGCGCCGCCTGGGTGTAGAGGTCGGGCGTCTCTTCGTTGGCCTGGATGAAGCGGGTCGTGCTGGCGGACTGCGTGGCCGCCTGCCCCGGCTGGACGAAGTTGGCATTGAAGGGCTTGAGTCCCGGCAGCGCCGCGTAATACGTCACGGCCTGCACCGACTGCTGCAGGCCGCTCAGGTCGACGGTGCCGGGCAGCTCGTCGAGGCCGGGCGCCTCGTACAGCTCGCCGTCCTGGAAGCGCAGCGACAGTCCCAGCACGCGCAGCATGCCGCTCGCCAGCGCCTCGCGGTCGATCTCGAGCCCCTCGACCCCCCATGCATACGGGTGCGCCGCCTTGACGCCCTTGTACAGGCAATGCTCGTGATAGGCGTCCTGGCGCTGGAAATGCTGCGGGCGCAGCAGCAGGCCTTCGCCCCAGAGGACTTTGCTGGTCATGGCTGTTGTTCCTACACCTTGTTCTTTGCGAAAGGAAACGATAACGACGAGATGCTGTTGCGCATGTGAACTTGATCAAAGGTTGGCGCTAAACGTCGTGGCAACATGCTTCGGTGCGCAACACCAGCTTGTGCCAACGAGGGGGATCGATGAAAGGATTCACGCCGGACCTGTTCGACCGCCTGCTCGGCCAGCCGCTGCGCAATGGCGTGGTAGTGGCGCGCCTGAACGTCGAGGAACTGAAGGATGCGGTCGCGCGCGACCTCGAAGCGCTGCTCAACACGCGCTCGACCATCCAGCACGGCGCGCTGGCCGTCTTTCCCGAATGCGGCAAGTCGATGGTCGGGTATGGGCTGTGCGACTTCGCCGACCGCTCGCTGTCCAGTCCCACCGACCGCGCCCACATCTGCGCCTGCATCGAAAACACCATCGCGCGCCACGAGCCGCGGCTGCAGAACGTGAAGGCGCTGCTCGAGATGCAGGGCGATGCCGGCGCGCCCTCGGTCAACCGCCTCGGTTTTTCGATCACGGCGGTGCTGGTGGGAAGCATGTCGGAGGAGCCGGTCAACTTCGACGCCGTGCTGCAGCCGTCCACGCTCCAGTACAGCATCCGCAAGGCCGGCCGCGCGGGCGCGGCGGCGGCGGCATCGGCGATGGCGGGAGCCTGAGTTGGACCGCCTGCTACCCTATTACGAAAGCGAACTGGCCTACCTGCGGCGCAACCTGCGCGAATTCGCCGAGCGCTATCCGCGCATCGCCGGGCGCCTGGCGATCAGCGGCGAAGTATGCGAAGACCCGCATACCGAACGCATGATCGAGTCGTTCGCCTTCCTGAACGCGCGCATCGCCAAGCGCCTGGACGACGACTATCCCGAGTTCACCGAGGCGCTGTTCGATGTGCTGTATCCACATTACCTGCGGCCTTTTCCATCGTGCTCGATCGCGCGCCTGGACGTCGCCGCCGCGGCCAAGCAGCAGACCACGGTGAGCACCATCCCGCGCGGCACCAAGCTGACCACGCGCCCGGTGCGCGGCGTGACCTGCATCTTCCGCACCGTGTACCCGGTCGCGATGGCGCCGCTGGTCCTGAGCCGGGCGGTGTTCTCGCCGATCATCCACGCGCCGGATGCGGTGCGCCTGCCGCCCGGCGCCAGCGCGAGCATCAGCCTGTCCCTGAACGTTGGCTGCGAAGGCGGCGGCCTGGAGGCGATCGACCTGCCGGCGCTGCGCCTGTTCCTCGATGGCGAACCGTCGTTCTGCGCGGCCCTGCGCGACGCGCTGCTGGCGCGCACGGTCGCGGCCTATGCGCAGCCCGAGGGCGGCCACTGGATCGCCCTGCCGGCGCTGCCGGTGCGCGCCGCCGGCTTCATCGAGGACGACGCGCTGATCGACTTCCCGGCCCGTTCCCACACCGCCTACCGCCTGCTGACCGAATACTTCTGCTTTCCCGAGAAGTTCAATTTCGTCGATCTCGACCTGGCGCTGCTGGCGCGCAGCCTGCCCGCGGGCACGCGCCGCCTCACCGTGCACCTGGCCCTGAACGGGATCCGCAGCGACTCGAACCTGGCGCGCATGCTGTCCACCCTGTCGACCAACAACCTGGTGGCGGGCTGCACGCCGGTGATCAACCTGTTCGCCCAGCGCGGCGAACCGATCCGCCTGACCCATGCCACGGCCAGCTATCCGGTGCTGGCCGATGCGCGCCGCGCCTATGCCTACGAGGTCAACGCGATCGACGAGGTCAACCTGGTGCGCCAGACGCCGCAGGGCGAGACGGTGGTGCGGTTCCAGCCCTTCTATTCGCTCAAGCATGCGCAGACGCCCGAGCAGAACGGGCATTACTGGGCCATGCGCCGCGACGACACGATGGCCGAGCGCAGCCCGGGCTTCGAAACCCAGATCTCGATCGTCGACATCGACTTCGACCCGGCCGACGTCGAGACCACGACCCTGAACCTGGAGCTGACCTGCACCAACCGCGATCTGCCGCTGCTGCTCAGCTACGGCCAGCCGGGCGGCGACCTGTTCCTCGAAGGCGGATCTGGCGTGCGCGAGATTTCCTTCCTGCGCAAACCCAGCCCCACCTGGCGCTTCTCGCGCGGACGCAGCGCGCACTGGCGCCTGATCTCGCTGCTCTCGCTCAACCACCTGTCGCTGGCTGACGGCGGCGTCGACGCCTTCCGCGAGATGCTGGCCCTGCACGACCTGCCGCGCTCGGCGGCGTCGACGCGCCAGGTCGGCGGCATCAATGCGATCGCCTATACGCCCACCAGCGCCTGGCTGTCCGGGAACCCCTTCAACTGCCTGGTGCGCGGGGTCGAGGTCAGGATCGCGATCGACGAGGAAGCGTTCGTGGGCAGCGGCATCCATGCCTTCGCCCACATCGTCGAGCGCTTCCTGGCGCTGTACGTGCACGCCAACAGCTTCACCCAGCTGGTGATCGTGTCCCACCAATCCGGAGAGGAGCTGCTGCGATGCGGGCCGAGAAGCGGAGAACTGAGCCTCCTGTGATCGAGCGCCTGCTGCGCGAGCCGTGGCGCTTCGAGTTCTTCCAGGCGGTGCGCGTGCTCGAGCTATGGCTCAAGCGCCGCGGCCGCCGGCCGCACGGCCTGGTGCCCGACATGCTGCGGTTCCGGAACACCCTCTCCCTCGGCTTCCCGGCCAGCCAGCTGGAAGCCATCGAGCCCGAGCTGCGCGACCTCGAGGTCGGCATGCCCTTCGACCTGCCGATCGACGCCGCCGCGCTGGGCGAGGCGGTGCGCGAAGGGACCTTGCGCCGGGTGCACCTGACCCCCGCCTTCATGGGCCTGCTGGGCGGGCACGGCGTGCTGCCGGCCCACTACACCGAGCGCATCGCCGAGCACGCGGCGCGCCACAAGAACGAAGACGAGGACCAGGGCCCGCGCGCCTTCCTGGACGCGTTCTCGAACCGCTCGCTGGCGCTGTTCTACGAAGCCTGGCGCAAGTACCGCTTGCCGTTCAAGTACCAGCTGGACGGCCAGGATGCCTTCCTGCCCCTGCTGCTGTCCCTGGCCGGCCTGGGCGACGCCGCGCTGCGCCGGCGCCTGGCCGGCGCGGCCGACGGCGCCGTGCTGGACGAATCGATCGGGTATTTCGCGGCGGCGATCCGGCACCGGCCGGTGTCCGCCGTGCAGCTGGCGCGGGTGCTGTCGGAATACTTCGGCGAACAGGTCGAGGCCGAGCAGTTCGTCGGTTCCTGGTACGACGTGCCGCCGGCGCAGCAGACCACGCTGGGCCAGGACAGCGCCGTCCTCGGCGCGCGCGCGATCGCCGGCGCGCGCGTCTGGCAGCGCAGCCTGCGCCTGCGCCTGGTCGTGGGGCCGCTGGCGCATGCCGGCTTCCAGGCCTTCTTGCCGGGCGGCCTGGCGGCGCGGGCCCTGGGGAGCGTGCTGGCGCTGTTCACCGGCGTCGCGCTCGAATACGAAGTCGAGGTGGTCCTGCGCGCCGCCGACGTCCACAACACCACGCTGGACGACCTGCATCCCGGCCGCCTCGGCTGGGACGCCTTCCTGGTGCTGGACGCCCCGCCGGGCGACCGCCACGACGTGCGCTATGACCTGAACGCGGCCGGACGGCCGCCGCACGCCTGCTGAACGCACCTGCCGGCGCCGATGGCGTATCCTGACGATGTCAGGCTTCGCGCCTCAATGAACGGGAATGGTGATGAGCGAACGTATCATCTCGGCGATCAAGCTGGGCGGCCAGCAGCTGGCCGCCGTGGTCACGCTGCCGGGGCCGGAGCGCTACGAGTACTTCATCAAGCGCGTCGCCGACGCGCGCGAGGTGTGGGGGCTGTACCAGGACGGCTGGGCCCTGGCCAAGACCGACGACGGCACCCTGGTGTTTCCGATGTGGCCGGCGAGCGACTACGCCAGCCTGTGCGCCGAATACGAATGGGACGGCTATGACGCCCAGGCGTTCTCGCTCGAGGAGCTGATCGACGAATTGCTGCCGCAGCTGGAAGAAGACCGGGTGTTGCCGGGCGTGTTCTATACCCCGGGCGACAAGGGCATCACGCCGAGCGTGGTCCAGCTGATCGGCGACCTGGAGGACGAGCTGCGCAGGACCTGATTCCGTGTTTTACAACCGCGCCAGCAATTCCTCCACCACCGCCAGCTGCACCGGCTTGGTGAGATGGTGGTTGAAGCCGGCCTCGCTCGAGCGCTGGCGGTCGCTTTCGGCGCCCCAGCCGGTCAGGGCCACCAGCACGACCCCATCCAGTTCCTCCATGGCGCGGATCGCGCGCGCCGTGTCGTAGCCGCTCATGCCCGGCATGCCGATGTCGAGGAAGGCGACGCGCGGACGAAACTCGCGCGCCGCCTCCAGCGCCCCGTAGCCGTCGTGCGCCACCCGGGTGACGTGGCCCGACGCTTCCAGGATCATCGACAGCGTCAGCGCGGCATCGACGTTGTCGTCCACCACCAGCACTTTGAGACCGGCCTCGCCGCCGCCGGCCGGGCCACCGTCGCCGGCCGGCGCGTCCCAACCCAGCGGGCGGGCGGCCTGATCGTCGGACACCTCAGCCAGCGGCAGGCGCACCGTGAACACGCTGCCGGCGTTCGGGCCGCCGCTCTCGGCGACCACGCTGCCGCCATGCATCTCGACCAGGCGCCGCACCAGCGACAGGCCGATGCCGAGCCCGCCCTGCGAGCGGTCGACGGTGCGGCCGATCTGGTTGAACATCTGGAACACGCCGGCCAGCGCGTCGCCGGCGATCCCGACGCCGGTGTCGCTGACGGCGATCACCGCTTCAAGCCCCTCGCGCCGCACCGACAGCCGGATATGCCCGCGCGCCGGCGTGTACTTGGCGGCGTTGTTGAGCAGGTTGGCCACCACCTGGGCGATGCGGGTGGCGTCGGCGTCCATCAACAGCGGCAGGTCGGGCACGTCCACCTCGAGCGCGTGCTGGCCGGCCTCGATCAGCGGCAGGCTGGTCTCGACCGCGCTGGCCAGGATCGCGCGCAGGTCGGCGCGCTGGCGTTTGAGTTCGAGCTTGCCGCCGCTGATGCGGGCCACGTCGAGCAGGTCGTCGATCAGGTGCACCATGTGGCCGACCTGGCGTTCCATCATCTCCCTGACCTTGCCGACCGCCGCCGGATTGTCGCCGCCCAGGCGCATCACCGACAGGCCGTTGCGGATCGGCGCCAGGGGATTGCGCAGCTCGTGCGCCAGCGTGGCCAGGAACTCGGTCTTGCGGCGGTCGGCCTCGGCCAGGTCGGCGGCCAGCCGGCGCAGCTCTTCCTCGGAGCGCTTGCGCGCCGAGACGTCGGAAAACAGCAGCGCCACCTTGCGGCTGTCCGGGCCGCCGATGCGGTTGGCGTAGACGTCGAACCAGCGGCCCATGGCCGGGGCCTCGTTCTCGAAGCGCGCGGGGATGCCGGTCAGCGCCACCCTGCCATAGGTCTCGAACCAGAAGTCGTCCAGGCCGGGCAGCAGCTCGCGCGCGGTGCGGCCGGCCGCATCCACCAGGCCGGTGTGGCGCTCGAACATCGGGTTCATCTCCAGGAAGCGGTAGTCGACCGCCTTGCCGGCCGCGTCGAAGATCGTCTCGAAGATGCAGAAGCCCTGGTCGACCGACTCGAACAGGGTGCGGTAGCGTTCTTCGCTGGCGCGCAGCTGCTCCTGGACCTGCTTGTTCCCGGTGGTGTCGAGGACGATCGCGACCAGGCCCTGGAACTCGCCGTCGGGGCCGCGCAGCGCATTGACGCTGCTGGTGGCCGAGACCAGCGAGCCGTCCTTGTGCAGGTAATACTTGTCGAGCGCCACGCCGGCGGCGCCGGCCTTCAGGCGCTCGAGCGCATCGTGGGTCTGGGCGCGCGACTGCGGCGCGGTGACCTCGGCCACGCTCATGCCGAGCAGCTCGGCCTCGCTGCGGCCCACCATCTCGCAATACTTCTGGTTGGCCAGCACGATGCGGCCCGCGGTGTCGATCTGCACCACCCCGGTGGAGGCCTGGCTGACGATCTTCTCGAAGCGCTCGCGGCTGGCGTGCAGCGCGCGCTCGGTCTCCTTGCGCAGGGCCTCGGCGCGCACCTGTTCGGTGATGTCGCGCGAGATCGCCAGCAGGCGTGTTTCCTGGTCGCCGGTCGCGGCGGTGCGGGTGACCATCACGTCCCACCATTTGGGCTTGCCCTTGACCGTCGGACAGGCGGCGCTGAAGTGCCCGGTGCCGCCGGCGCGCGCCGCGTCCAGGGCCGCCTCGATGGCTGCGTGCGACGGCTGCGGCCAATATGCCTTCCACGGCTTGCCGCCCACCGTCCCGGCGTCGTCGATCTCCATCGAGAGCAGGCCGTTGCGGTTGATCGCCAACACCATGCCGTCCATGTCGAGCAGTTTCACGCAGTCGGGTATGGCTTCGAACAGGGCCCATCCCAAGGTGATCGTGTCCTGCTGCGGCGTGGGGGCGCGGTTTTCCTGCATCTGTCTGTTTCCGGTAAAACGTCATCTATACCACAACGGCCCGGCCGGGAGCGTCCGCGTCCGGTGAATGACACATAAATATTAAAAATGCCGCTAAGAAAAGCACAAGCGTGCCGCACCAGTGTCATCAAACTGTGACCAAACTGTCACGGAGTCGTCATGTTGCCTTACTACCATTTAGTGGCTTTCCTTTCCCACACTAGAAAACAGGATCCACTTCCGTGAACAAGCCGACCGATTTCGCCCGCATGCCTGTCGACCACGACGACATCGATTCGAACAACTCGTCGAACGAACACTTCAGCACCGTCCTCCAGACCCGCCTGAGCCGCCGCAACATGCTGCGCGGCAGCGCTGCGACGGCCGCGACCGCCCTGCTCGGCAGCTTCGGCCTGACCGCCTGCGGCGGTTCGGACGACGATCCTGTCACCCCGCCGACCAACCCGCCGACCGGCACCACCCCGCCGCCGGCGCCGGTCGAGAAGCTGCTCGGCTTCACCGCCGTGGGCAAGAGCCTGGCCGACACCGTCGTGGTCCCGGCCGGCTATACCGCTACCGTCCTGTACGCGCTGGGCGATCCGCTCACCAGCAGTACCCCGGCCTACAAGAACGACGGCACCGATACTGATTTCGAAAACCGCGCTGGCGACCACCACGACGGCATGGAATTCTTCTCGCTGTCCGACAGCGGCGGCGTCTCGACCACCGGCGCCACCCGCGGCCTGCTGGCGATGAACCATGAGGCCACCACCAACGAAGGCCTGCCGTCGTTCTTCGTGCACGCCAACGGCGGCACCAATGCGCTGCCGCGCCCTGCCCTCGAGGTGGACAAGGAAATGGCCCTGCACGGCCTGTCGGTCCTCGAAGTGCGCAGCAACAACGGCAAGTGGGAATACCTGAAGGGTTCGAACTTCAACCGCCGCGTGCACCAGCAGACCGAAGTCCAGATCTCGGGCCCGGTGCGCGGCAATGCCCTGGTCAAGACCAAGTACTCGCCGGACGGCACCAAATTCCGCGGCACCATCAATAACTGCGGCACCGGCCGCACCCCGTGGAACACCTATCTGTCGGGCGAGGAGAACTGGGCCGGCTACTTCACCCGTTCGAGCACCGACAACGCCGCGCGCGGCGACAAGAGCGTCGCTTCGCTCAACCGCTACGGCATGTCGCAGGGCGCGTCCTCGCGCCACGGCTGGGAAACCGGCGGCGTGGACGACAAGTACCAGCGCTGGGACATCAGCAAGAAGGGCACGTCGACGGACGGCACCGACGATTACCGCAATGAACTGAACGGCGAAGGCTACATCGTCGAGATGGACGCCTACGACAAGACCCGCCCGCTCAAGAAGCGCACCGCGCTGGGCCGCTTCGCCCACGAAAGCGCCTCGTTCGGCCGCCTGACCGCCGGCCAGCCGCTGGCCGTCTACATGGGCGACGATTCGCGCGGCGAATACATCTACAAGTTCGTGTCGACCGCACCGTGGAACCCGGCCGACGCCGTCGCGCCCGATCGTATCGCCACCGGCGACAAATACCTCGACAGCGGCAAGCTGTACGTCGCCAAATTCAATGCCGACGGCAAGGGCCAGTGGATCGAGCTGACCATCGCCAACAGCGCCATCGCCAACTACGCGACCTACAAGTTCGCCGACCAGGCCGACGTGCTGGTCAACGCCCGCCTGGCCGCCGACGCCGTCGGCGCGACCAGGATGGACCGTCCGGAATGGTGCGCGGTGAACCCGGCCACCGGCGAGATCTACTACACGCTGACCAACAACAGCAACCGCCGCGTCGAGCCGGGCAGCTCGAGCCAGGTCGCTCCGGACGCCGCCAACCCGCGTTCGTACACCGACATGAAGGGCTCGACCGCCCAGCTGGGCAACTCGAACGGCCACATCATCCGCGTGCGTGAAGACGCCGGCTCGACCTCCACCGGCTTCGCCTGGGACGTCTACCTGTTCGGCGCCGAAGCCGCCGCCGACGCCGCCCGCATCAACCTGTCGGGCCTGACCGCCGACCAGGACTTCTCGAGCCCGGACGGCCTGGCCTTCAGCAACTCGACCGGCATCTGCTGGTTCCAGACCGACGATGGCGCCTACACCGACGTCACCAACTGCATGATGGTGGCCGGCCTGCCGGGCAAGGTCGGCGACGGCAAGAAGGTCACCCTGACTTATCCGAAGACCGACGGCTCGACCCTGAGCGTCGACACCTTCGTGGGCAAGGCCGCCAGCGCCGATACGCTCAAGCGCTTCCTGGTCGGCCCGGTCGGCTGCGAACTGACCGGCATCACCGAGACCCCGGACGGCAAGGCGCTGTTCGTCAACATCCAGCACCCGGGCGAGACCACCGCCGCCGCCAACATCGGCGATGCCAGCAAGTACACCAGCCAGTGGCCGGCGAACGCGGGTTACGGCGCCGGCAAGCGTCCGCGCTCGGCGACCCTGGTCATCACCAAGAACGACGGCGGCCGTATCGGTTCGTAATGTAAGGCCGTAAGACAAAACGGGCCGGTTGCGCAAGCAGCCGGCCCATTTTTTTATTGTGCGCAAGATGGGGCTGCCCGGCCCGTGTCAGCATCGACCGGAGCGTCCAACCGGGAGCCTTCCATGCCTGTCTTGCCACTATCGACTTATCTGCGCCTCGCGCGCGCCAGCGCCGTCTACGACGTTATCCAGATCCTGCCCTTCTCCACGCCGTGGACCTTCGCCCTGCTGCTCGACCGCCTGTCGGCGCTGAACGTGTGGCTGGGCGGCGCGCCGCTGCCGCCGTTCGCGCCGCTGCAGCTGTTGTTATCCACGCTTCTCGGCACCCTGGTGCTGCTGTGGTGCGCCGTGCGCCTGAAGGAACCCAGCCTGCGCCTGGGCCGCTTCGACGGCCTCGGACGGCTGCTGTTCGCGTTCTGGATAGGCTGGGCGATGCTGAAGGCGGACCTGCCGGTGCTGTGGCTGTTCCTGGTCCCCGAGCTGCTGTGGGGCGTGGCGCAGTGGTGGCCGGTCGCTCAGGCGAGCGGCAGCAGCACGCCGCGCGCCGCCTTCACCAGCGCCGCGCCCATGCGCTCCAGCCGCGGCGGCTGAATGCGCCAGGCGTGCCAGTACAGCGGCACGTCGTGGTGCAAGGCCGGCGCCAGGTCGACCAGTTCTCCCGTATCCAGCAGGGCGCCGCACTGCTCCAGCGGCAGCATGCCGTAGCCCATGCCGTGCCGGATCGCCTGGAAGAAGGGATCGCTGGCCGGCACGTAGTGGAAGGGATAGGCGCCGTCCGGCAGGCCGAAGTGGGTGAGCAAAAAGGACGACTGCATCGCGTCCTTGCGGTCGAACACCATCAGCGGCGCGCGCTGGGCCGTGGCGCGCGTCATCCCTTCCGGGAACCAGCGCCGGGCAAAGGCAGGCGAGGCCACCATCCGGTAGCGCATCGCGCCGAGCGGGTTGGCGCTGCAGCCGCGCATCGGTTCGGTCTCGCCCGAGATGCAGGCCACCGCATGGCCCCCCTCCAGCAGCGCGAAGGTATGGCCCTGGTTGTCGAGGACGAATTCGACCAGCAGGCCTTCCGCATCCAGGATCGGCGCCAGCACCGGCAGCAGCCAGGTGGCGAGGGTGTCGTTGTTGACCGCCAGCGTGACCCGCGCCGGGCCGGGGTCGTCCTTCATCCCGGCCAGGAATTCCGATTCGAGCAGGGTCGAGCGGCGCAGGTATTGCAGCAGCCGCGTGCCGGGCGCGGTCGGACGGCAGGGACGGCTGCGCACCAGCAGCGGCGTGCCCAGCTCCTGCTCGAGCGCCGCGATGCGCTGCGAGATCGCCGACGGCGTCACCTTGAGCTGGGCCGCGGCGCCTTCCAGGCTGCCGCAATCGACGGCGGCCAGGAAGGCGGCGCTGCGACGGGGATCGATCTTCATGGATTAGATTTTTTTAAGTAGCTTGAATAATCATGAATATAATTGAATCAGACCCGCCGGGCTGGGATAGTGGCGCCTTTACAAAAGGAGGCGGCCATGTTCTCACATCAGGTTTTTCTACAGGGGCTGGGCCTGGGCGCCGGCCTCATCATGGGCATCGGCGCCCAGAATGCCCATGTGCTGCGCACGGCGGTGCGCGGACGGCATGTGTTGCCGACGGTGCTCACCTGCATCGTGGTCGACGTGATCCTGATCGCCGCCGGCACTGCCGGCCTGGGCGCCCTGATCGAGGCGTCGCCCCTCTTGACGTCGGTGGCGCGTTATGGCGGCGCCGCCTTCCTGCTCTGGTATGGCCTGCGCTGCTGGAAGAGCAGCCTGCGCGGCGGCGCCTCGCTGGCCGCCGATCCGGCGGCGCAGACCCAGACCCTCGGCGCGGCGCTGGCGACCGTGCTGGCGCTGTCGCTGCTCAACCCGCACGTCTATCTCGACACCGTGGTGCTGCTGGGCGCCGTCGGCAGCAGCCTGGCGCTTGAAGAGCGCGGCTCGTTTGCCCTGGGCGCCATCACGGCCTCGATCCTGTGGTTCACGGCGATCGGTGTCGGTGCGCAGCGCTTCGCCCCGGTGCTGGCGCGCCCTGGGGTGTGGCGCGTGTTCGAGGCGCTTACCGGCGCCATGATGCTGGTGCTGGCGGCGTTGCTGCTGACAGACAGCTGAGCAAAAAAATGGATGGGTAAGATGTTGTCCGGTGTAAAGTTGCTATTTACCCATCCATTGCCCGGAGGCTGCTTGAACCGCTTGACCCTGAACGTCCTATCCCTGTGCCTGGCCGCCGCCGGCTGGTCTTCCGCCCATGCCGCGGATGTCGTCATCAGCGCCGACCGCCTGCTCGACGTCAAGAGCGGCCGCATGATCCAGAACCCCGAGATCCTGGTGCGCGACGGGAAGGTCGTCAGCCTCAAGCCGGATGCCGCGACGCCGCCAGCCGCCGACGCGACCCGCATCGCCCTGCCCGGCATGACCCTGCTGCCCGGCCTGATCGACATGCACGTCCACCTCGATTCGGATCCGACCTATGGCGGCTACACCGGCCTCGAATACAACGACCGCTTCTGGTCGGCGCTGGCCGTGGCCCACGCGGGCAAGACGCTGGACGCCGGCTTCACGACGGTGCGCAACCTGGGCGCCTCGGACTGGAACGACGTCGGCCTGGGCCAGGCCATCGCCGCCGGCAAGGTGCGCGGTCCGCGCATCGTGCCCGCCGCCTGGTCGTTCGGCGCCACCGGCGGCCATTGCGACAGCACCTACTTCCCGCCGTCGATGGAGGAAAAGAACAAGTACAACGCCGACAGCCCGGACGAGGCGCGCAAGTCGGTGCGCGAGCTGCGCAAGTACGGCGCCCAGGTGATCAAGATCTGCGCCACCGGCGGCGTCTTCTCGCGCAATACCGAGCCGGGCCAGCAGCAGATGAACCTGGCCGAGATGCGCGCCGCGGTGGAGGAAGCGCACCAGTGGGGCCTGCAGGTGGCGGCCCACGCCCACGGCGCGGCCGGCATCAAGGACGCGATCCGCGCCGGCGTCAACACGATCGAGCATGCGAGCCTGATCGACGACGAGGGCATCGCCTTGGCGAAAAAGCATGGCGCCTGGCTGTCGATGGACATCTACAACGGCACCTATACCGCGCTTGAAGGCAAGAAGAACGGCGTGCTGGAAGATAATCTGCGCAAGGACCGCGAAGTGACCGAGTTGCAGCGCCAGAACTTCAAAAAGGCGCATGCGGCCGGGGTCAAGATGGTGTTCGGCACCGACGCCGGCGTGCACCCGCACGGCGGCAACGCCAAGCAGTTCGCCGTGATGGTCCAGTACGGGATGACGCCGCTGCAGGCGATCCAGGCGGCCACCGTGAACGCGGCCGAGGCGCTGGCGCGCAAGGACATCGGCGTCGTCGAGCCGGGCCGCTATGCCGACATGGTGGCGGTGAAGGGCGATCCGCTCGTGGACGTCACCCTGCTGGAAGCGCCGGCGGCCGTGATCCAGGGCGGCGCCGTCGTCAAGGGCGGCGCGCTCTAAACGTCGCCCAGCCGCTCCAGCAATGGAGCGCAGCGCTCCTTCAGGAGCGCATGCAACAGCTTCACCGCGGGCGAGAACTGCTTGCGGTGCGGGCACACCAGGTTCAATGGGGTGGCTTCGCCGGGCATGTCCGGCAAGACCACCTCGAGCCTTCCCGCCGTCACGTCCTCGCAGACGTCGAGCCAGGATTTATAGGCGATGCCTTCGCCGGCGACGGCCCAGCGCCGCACCACGTCGGCGTCGTCGCTCACCAGCGATCCCTTGACCTGCGCCACCTGGTCTCCTTCGGGCAGCGGAAAGCACCAGCGGTCATAGATGCGCCCGCGCAGGCGGTAGGCCAGGCAGCTGTGTGAGGCCAGGTCGGCCAGCGCCCGCGGACGGCCGTGTCGTTCCAGGTAAGCGGGAGACGCGATCAGCACCCGCCGGTTCTCTGGCGCCACCGGCAGCGCGATGAAGCTCGCGTCATCGATCTGGCCGTAGCGCAGCGCGATGTCGACCGGGTCGCGGAACACGTCCGCCACCTGGTCCGACACCAGCAGCTGGATGTCCAGGCCCGGGTGGGCGCGCCGGAACTCGGCGATCCACGGCAGCAGCACGTTGCGGCCGAAATCGGACGGCGCCGCCACCTGCAAGGTGCCGGACAGGGACGCATTCTCGCCGCGCATGCCGTCATGGCCGTCACGCAACGCCTGCAGCGCATCCTGGGCAAAGGGCAGGTAGCGCTTGCCCTCGTCGGTCAGGCGCAGGCTGCGCGTCGAGCGCGCGAACAGGCGGACGTCGAGTTCGCGTTCCAGCCTCTGGATCGCCGCGCTGGCCTGGCCGGGCAGCAGGTTCACCTCGCGCGCGGCCTGCGAAAAGCTGCCCAGGGCGGCGGCGCGCACGAACAGCGACAGGTCGTCCAGGCGGATCATTTTCTCTTCCACAGTGAAAGTGAAACTCTGCCATGGCACTGTTTCGCCGGTTGATGCATCCCTAAAATGGTCTTCACTGCCCTGCTCACTTTATGCCTGGAGAAGAAAATGAAAGCGATAGTCTATACCCAACACGGCCTGCCCATCGACGACCCGCAGGCCCTGCTCGACACCGAACTGCCGATGCCGCTGGCCGGCCCGCACGACCTGCTGGTCGAAGTGCGCGCCGTCTCGGTCAACCCGGTCGACACCAAGATCCGCCTGGGCGTCGCGGTGAACGAGCCGCGCGTGCTGGGCTGGGACGCCAGCGGCATCGTGCGCGCCGTGGGCGCCAACGTGACCCTGTTCGCGCCGGGCGACGAAGTGTTCTATGCCGGCTCGATCGTCCGCCCCGGCTCCAACAGCCAGTTCCAGGCGGTCGACGAGCGCATCGTCGGCAGGAAGCCCGCCAATCTGGGCTTCGCCGAAGCGGCCGCCCTGCCCCTGACCTCGATCACGGCCTGGGAGTTGCTGTTCGACCGCCTGCGCGTGCCGGAAGGCGGCGGTGAAGGCAAGTCGCTCCTGATCGTCGGCGCCGGCGGCGGCGTCGGTTCGATCCTGACCCAGCTCGCGCGCCGGCTCACCAAACTCACCGTGATCGGCAGCGCCTCGCGCGACGCCACCCGCGAATGGGTGACCAGGCTGGGCGCCCACCACACGGTCGACCACACCCGCCCGATGCAGCCGCAACTGGAAGAGCTGGGCTTCGCCAACGTCGACATCGTGATCAGCCTGACCCACACCGACCGCCATTATCAAGACATCATCGACGCGCTGGCGCCGCAGGGCCAGCTGGCGCTGATCGACGATCCGGCCACGCTCGACGCGGTGCCGCTCAAGCGCAAGTCGATCTCGCTGCACTGGGAGCTGATGTTCACCCGCTCGATGTTCGAGACGGCCGACATGGTGCGCCAGCACGAGCTGCTGAACCGGGTGGCCGCGATGATCGAGGACGGCGCCCTGACCACCACCCTGGGCGAGCACTTCGGCACGATCAACGCCGCCAACCTGCGCCGCGCCCACGCCCTCATCGAGAGCAACCGCGCGATCGGAAAAATCGTCCTTGAAGACTTTTAAGCTGCAGATCGCTTAAGATCGTCGGATTCATTATCAGAAGGAACACCATGAATATCCTGTCGGCCGCACAAAAACGCCATACCGCCAAAGCCTACGATGCAGAGCGCCGCATCCCCGAAGAAGTGATGCAGCAAGTGTACGACCTGCTGCGCAGCAGCCCGTCGTCGGTCAATTCGCAGCCGTGGCACTTCGTCGTCGCCAACACGCCGGAAGGCCGCGCGCGCATCGCCAAGGCGGCGCAGGGCGGCTACAGCTACAACGCAGCCAAGATCAACGACGCTTCGCACGTGATCGTGCTGTGCTCGCGCATCGACATGGACGAGGCGCACCTGGAAGCGCTGCTGGACCAGGAACAACGCGATGGCCGCTTCCGCGATGACGCCGCGCGCGCCGGCCAGGACGCGGGACGCCGCGGCTATGTGCGCCAGCACCGCTTCGGCGGCAAGGACGTGGCGCAGTGGCTCGAAAAGCAGGTCTACCTGGCGCTGGGCACGGCGCTCCTCGGCGCGGCCACGCTCGAGATCGACGCGACTCCGATGGAAGGCTTCGACCAGAAGATCCTGGACGAGGAGTTCGGCCTGAACGCGAAAGGCCTGACCAGCCTGGTGCTGGTGAGCTTCGGCTATTCGTCGGAAAGCGATTTCAATGCCGGCCTGCCGAAATCGCGCCTGACGCAGGAAGCGACCTTCACCTTCATCTGATCGGCTGCGGGTTAGTTCGCGACGGCGTGCAGCGATGCACGCCGTTGTTGTTTGTGCGTCTCCCTCGAATCCGGTTATTCGCATGATGGCTGAAATCGAGGGATATACGGCCAAACCGACATGTTACTTCTCCGTAGACTGTTCACATCAACAGCGAAACACCAACCAGGGAGAAGACCATGCAAATGAATGACAACACCATCCTGATCACCGGCGGCGCCTCGGGCATCGGTCGCGGCCTGGCGGAAGCCTTTCACAAGCTGGGCAATACCGTGATCATCGCGGGCCGCCGCAAGGCGCTGCTGGACGAGGTGGTCAAAGCCAATCCGGGCATGCATGCGGTGGCGCTGGACATCGCCAACGCCGCCAGCATCAAGCGCGTCGCGGCCCAGGTGACGCAGGATTTCCCGAATCTGAACGTATTGATCAACAACGCCGGCATCATGCCCTTCGACGATGCGGCCGGCGAGATCGACGAAGACACGATGCTGTCGACGGTCACCACCAACCTGCTCGGCCCGATCCGCATGAGTTCCGCGCTGCTGGGCCACCTGAAGCAGCAGCCGCGCGCCACCATCGTCAACAACACCTCGGTGCTGGCCTACGTGCCGCTGGCCTCGACCGCCGTGTATTCGGCCACCAAGGCGGCGCTGCACTCGTACACGCTGTCGCAGCGCTTCATGCTGCGCGACACCTCGGTGACCTTGCAGGAAATCGCTCCGCCCTGGGTGAACACGGATCTGATCCACAAGGGCGACGATCCGCGCGCCATGCCGCTGGAGGATTTCATTGCCCAGACCATGGCGGGTCTTGCGACCGACAAGGAAGAAGTGGTGGTGGAGTCGGCCCAGCCGATGCGCGACAACGCGGGGCCGGGCGAGCACAAGCTGGTCAATGAGTTCAATGCCTATCTGGCGGCGAACCCGATTCCGACGCACTAGACGGCACGCAGTTCGCATTCTCCAGGACGATCTCTTTGTAGATGTCGAGCGGCGGCAGCCCCAGGGCGGCGCGCCGCGCTTCCACTTTCTCGCGGTCGTCCATCGTGTTGAAGTCGAACTCGCAGGGCCGCTCGGCCGGCGCCATCAACTGCGTCCCATACAGCTGCGGCCGTTTTTCGGCTACCGCGACCCGGTCCGCGAGGTAGGCGAAGCTGCGGCGCACCGGTTCGCCGCGCTGCGCGGCCATCTTTTCGAGCAGCGACAGGGTGTACTTCTGGAACGCCACGTCGTGGTCGGCATGCTGGACCAGCAGCCAGGCGTTGCCCTGGGCCTTCTCGCCATGCTTGTCCTTGTCCGGAAAACCGCATTGCTCGAACGCGGCTTTCATCCACGCTGTGTTGGCACGGTCGACGATGCCCATTTGCTGCATCAGCTTCTTCTGGTCTGGATCATCCATCCGGCTGAAGTCGAGTCGTGCGCGCAGGGCCTGGTCGGCGCTGACCCGTGTGGCGAGTTGTTGCGGATAGTCGTCGCAGGCGGCGTGGGCTGGCAGGGCGGTCAGGATGGCGGAAATCGCGATCCCCAGGAGGGGCGACAAACGGTGCATCGGCGTTGGGGCGAAGTGGACGAATGGCCGAGTGTACGCGGCGCCGGCGCACTGGTCCATTCGTCCTGCATGAGCCGCCGTCTCAGGAAGGCCGGGCTAGCTGCTTTTCCATGAACACCGACTTGAGGTCGACCCCGCAGCGGTGCGGATACAGCTCTTCGCGCAGCGACACGAAGCCGGCGCGCTCGTAGAACGGCGCCGCATTGAGCGAGGCCGAGACGAACAGGCGGGCCAGTCCGCGTTCGCGCGCCATCGATTCGAGCTGCCGCAGCAATTGCAGGGCGATGCCGCGGCCCTGGTGGCTCGGCTCGACGAAGGCGGCATTGAGCTCGCCGGTCTCCAGGTTCAGCACGGCGTAGCCCACGATCTGTCCTTCTTCCTCGGCCACGACGGCGCCGCCGGTCTGGATCAGCAAGGGCAACGAGGCGGGAGCCGGGGCGGCGCACCAGATGTCGATCACCGCGGCCGGGTAATGGCCGGAGCAACCGGCGCGCACCGCCCGGGTGCGCAATTCCCATAATGTCGACAGGTCGGCCTGGGTGGCAGGGCGGCGCGATGGCATGCTGTCTCCTTGAATAATGGCAATATATTCATACTACACCGGCGGCCTGGGTCGCCGTCTCCTGCAGAGCAGCCGTGCGCCCATGGTCTGGCGCCGGCGTTATGCTGGGATGCTGCATTCGTCATGGATTTCTTCTTCTGGAGCAAGCCAATGAAACTGCTTTTGAAGCGCACACTCGTGCTGGCCGCCCTGCTGTCCGCCGCGGCCACCGCTTCCGCCCACCACGGCTGGAGCGAATACGATGCCAAGCAACCCCAACAGCTGACCGGCACCATCGAAGAATCCGGTTACCAGCAGCCGCACGGCTTCGTGCGCCTCAAGACAGCCGACAAGACCTGGCTCGTGGTGCTGGCGCCGCCGGGACGGATGGAAAACCGCGGCCTGGCAAAGGACATGCTGGCCGTCGGCAACAAGGTCACCGTCTACGGCTATCCCAATCGCAGCAAGGCCGATGAGTTGCGCGCCGAGCGCATCACCGTCGGCGACAAGGTCACGGAGCTGCGCTGAGCGTCGCGCCGGACTTTGTCCAGGAGGCGGCCGCCTGGGCCGCCGCGACGCCGCTGGCGCAGGCCCTGCGCGACGATCCGTGGTTGTATCCGATCGTCGAGATCGTCCACATCGTCGGCTTCACCGTGCTGGTGGGGGCGGCGGCGATGTTCGACCTGCGCCTGCTCGGCTTCGGCCGCGCCGTGCCGGTGCAGGCGCTGGCGCGCCACCTGCTGCCGTGGTCCTGGTTCGGGCTGCTGCTGATCGTGCCGAGCGGCTTGCTGATGTTCTCGACCCAGCCCGAGCTGCTGGCTAACGGGGTGTTCCTGCTCAAGCTGGCGCTGATCGTGGCGGCCGGCGTCAATGCTCTCGTCTTTCATGCCGGCCCCTGGCGCGGGGCCGCCAGCTGGCCGGCCGGCGCGCCGGCCTGGGCCAGGCTGCATGCGGCGCTGTCGCTGCTGCTCTGGATCGCCGTGATCGCCTGCGGGCGCCTGCTGGCGTATGTCTGAAGCGCAGGCGAGGGCGAACCGATGGCGATCGTGCTACAGTCTGTTGCCGCTTTTTCAGTCAACCATGATGCTCAAACAGTTTTCCACCTTCGCCGTCGCCTGCGCCATCGCCTGCATGAGCGCGGGCGCCGCCCAGGCCGCGCCGCCGGTCTACGGTTTCATTGTCAAGAATACCTACCCCCACGATCCCCAGGCTTTCACGCAAGGCTTGTTCTACCGTGACGGCCACCTGTACGAAAGCACCGGCCAGTATGGCCGCTCGACGATCCGCAAGGTGGAGCTCAAGACCGGCAAGGTGGTGCAGAAGGCCGATTTGCCGAAGGAAGTGTTTGGCGAAGGGTCGACCGCGGTGGGCAACCACCTGGTCGGCCTGACCTGGACTTCGCAGGTCGGCTATGTGTTCGACCTCAAGACCTTCAAGCTCAAGCAGAGCTTCAAGTACGAGGGAGAAGGCTGGGGCCTGGCCAGCGATGCCAGGCAGCTATACATGAGCGACGGCAGTTCCTTCATCCGCATCCTCGATCCGAAGACGATGAAGGAGCTGCGCCGGGTGCAGGTCACGAGCGAGGGCCGCCCGGTCGAGCGCCTGAACGAACTCGAAATGGTCGACGGCGAGCTGTACTCGAACATCTGGGGCAGCGAACTCATCGCCCGCATCGACCCCGACAGCGGCAAGGTGCTCGGGGTGATCGATCTCACCGGCCTGCTGCCGCCCGACCAGCGCGGCACGAAGGAGGTCGATGCCGTCCTCAACGGCATCGCCTGGGATGGCAAGGGCAAGCGCCTGTTCGTCACCGGCAAGCTGTGGCCCAAGCTGTTCGAGATCGAGCTGGTGCCGAAGCTTCGAAAGTAAGCTGCGCTGCTGATCTAGGAGCGGTCGGTGACGTCGATCACGACCTTGCCGAAGTGCGCGCCGGACGCCATGTGGCGATACGCCTCCTGGGCCTGGCCGAACGGGAACACGCGATCGATCACCGGCTTGACGCCGCTCACGTCCACGAAGCGCATCACGTCTTCCAGCATGGCGCGGCTGCCGACATAGATGCCCACCAGGCGCTTGGCGCTGGCCAGCAGCGAGGCCGGATTGACTTCACCGCCGAAACCGCTGACGCCGCCGATGACGGCGACGGTCCCGCCCATCGCGGCGCTCGACACCGATTTGTTCACCGTCCCCTTGCCGCCCACTTCCAGCACCACCTGGGCGCCGACGCCGTGGGTGAGGTGCAGCACCTCGTCGTGCCACTCGGGAATCGCCTGGTAATTGATCGTGTGGTGGGCGCCCAGCGCGCGCGCCCGCGCCAGCTTGTCGTCGCTGGACGAGGTGACGATGGCGCGCAGGCCCGCCGCGCGCGCCAGTTGCAGGCCGAGGATCGAGACGCCGCCGGTGCCCAGCAGCAGCACGGTATCGCCCGGCTTGACATGATTGCTGGAGACGAAGATCGCGTTCCAGGCGGTGACCGCGGCGCACGGCATGGTCGATGCCTCGATGAAGGACAGGCCGGCCGGGATGATGGCCAGCGCGTCCTCGTGCAGGATGACTTCTTCGGCCAGCATGCCGTCGATGTCGCCGCCCAGGCCGTGACGCACCTTGTCAGGCGTCGGCCCGCCTTCCAGCCAGTGCGGGAAGAAGGAGCCGGCCACGCGGTCACCGACCTGCACCCGGGTCACGCCGGGACCGACCGCCAGCACTTCGCCGGCGCCGTCCGAGCACGGGATGATGGGGTCCTCGACCGAGACCAGGTAGTTGCCGCCGGCGACCATCAGGTCGCGGTAGTTGAGCGAGACGGCGTGCACGCGGATGCGCACCTCGCCCAGGCCGAGGTCGCGCTCCGGGTAGTCGATGCACTGGAGGCCGTCGATGTTCGCGCCGTGAAGAATCTGGTAAGCCCGCATGCGTAAATCTCCTTCTGGTTGATCGGTACGCGGGCCATTGTACGCGGCTGGCCGAGGGCGGGACGCTCGCCAGTCGCGCGTCTGTCGAGTGTCGGGTTTATGATAAATTAGGATTCTTGGTTGCAACCCGCAAGAGGTAGAACATGGAAGAACAAGCAGCTTGGAAATTGCTTAAAACAGTACTCGGAGTCGCTGCCTTCATCGCCTTTGGCGTGGGCGTCTGGGGCGGGTGGACGGTGGCGAAAACGTATTTCGATACGAAGGATGCAGCCCACTCCCGTTACACCGGCTTGGCCACCATCAGCCAGAAAATCACGATGAACGCCGCGAACGCCGGCACGCCCAGCGTCACCCAGATCCTGAAATAACGCCAGTACAGCGCCGGTAACGGCGTATCGAGCCGCGCCGCCTCCGCCGCCATGTCGCGCATGCGGATCTGCAGCCACACCACCGGCAGCCAGCAGGCGCCGGCGATCACGTACAGGATGATCGACCACATGATCCATTTGCTGTGCAGCGGATAGCCGGCCAGGTGGATCATGTAGAAGCCCGTCAGCGGCTGCAGGATGGCGGTGGTGGCCGTGAACAGCCAGTCGGCGATGACGACGTATTTCGCCACCACCGCGATCGCCCGCACGTCGCGGCTGACGTTCGCGAACAGCATGTACCAGGCCGATCCGATGCCGGTGCCGAACAGCAGCGTCGACGAGACGATATGCAGCCATTTCAGCACCACGTAATCCATTATTTTTCCTCGAGTTGATACAGCAGCCAGATCGCCGCCAGCATCGGCAGGTTCTTGGTCAGCGGCCCGTAGGGATGCAGCAGGAATTCAGGCAGCTTGAACGCTATCACGATCGTATAAAACCCGATCAGGCCCAATTGTGCGAGCCATAGCCAGCGCCGCCGCGCCAGGAACAGGATGCCAAGCCCCAGCAGCAGGTCGAAGCTGGCGGCGCCATACAGCATCAATGGCTGCAGGTCGGGAGGAATGCCGGTGCGCGCCAGCAGCTCGTAGCTGGCCTCGACCGGATACAGGCCGAAGGAGACGATCGCGGTCAGGATCCACACCGCCGCGATGCTGTAGCGGAGCATCGGCAGCAGCCAGCCGAGCTTGGCGCGCGCGCGTTCGCCGTCCGGGTCGCCGATGAATTCATCCGGTGAGCGCGGCAGATGGCCGAGCAGCATCGCCGTCTGCATGACGTCGCCCGTGTTGTCGCGGTCCAGCATGCTCAGCGCATCGCGGCTGATGAGCGAACCCGGCAGGACGGCGGCCGCCAGCCGCGCCACCGGTCCCGGCAGGGGCAGCACACGCTGGCGCCCCATGCCCATCGATGAGCGCAGCAGGCCGAGATAGTCGGTGAACGGCATCGCCTGCGGCCCCACCAGCGGCACCCGCATCGAGGTGCCCGCTCCCGGCGCCATCGGCAGGCGGTGCTTGAGCAGGCCGACGATGGCCAGCGCCAGGTCGTCGACGTGGATCGGTTGCACCAGCTGCGGCTTGCTGCCGAAGCGCAGCGTGAACGGCATGCTGGCCAGGGTGCGGAAGGTGCGCGCGCTGGCGCCGTCGCGGCCATACACGAGCGAGGGCTGGACGATGTAGGAGCGCAGCGGCAGCGAGGCCAGGTAGTCGTCGGCATCGCGCTTGGACAGGTGGTAGGGCGTCGTCGCATCGCGGTCGGCGCCCAGCGCCGACAGTTGAATCACCATCTGCACGTCGTGCGATTCGGCGCAGGCGGCGAACAGCGCGCGCGGCGTGTCGCGGTGCAGGCGGGCGAAATCCTGGCGTCCGCTTTCGCGGAAAATGCCGACCGTGTTGATCACGACGTCGATATGCGACAGGCGCGCCAGCCAGGTGGATTTATCGGTATCTTTGGAAAAATCGGCGTGGATAGTGCTCAAGCGCGGGTCAGCGCTTTTCGGAAGCTTCGCTTCAGGTGCTCTCACCGCGCACACGACGTGGTGGCCTTCGGTGAGCAACGCCTGCAGCAAATGTTGCCCGATGAAACCGCTCGCCCCCGTCAGCAAAATCCGCATCCGTGCTTCCCTTCACATCAAGTAAAAGAGGATTGTATGGAAAATACGGCATTACAGCGCGCACTCATCTCCGGGGCGACTTCGAGCATCCTGTCGACGGTGGCGATGTCCGTGGTCGGCAAGATGCAGACCGGCAGCGCCTATGCACCGACCAATGCCGTCAGCCACTATGTGCATGGCCATAAAGCAGGCTACCGCGACCGCTTCTCGCTGCGCTACACGGTTCCCGGCTACCTGATCCACCATGCCAGCGCGACCTTCTGGTCGTTCGTGTTCGAACGCGCGCTCGGGGGTGTGATGGACGGCAAGAACCCGATGGCCATTGCCGCCGCCTCGGCGGCGACCTCCGCGTTCGCGGCCTTCACCGACTACAAGCTGACGCCGCGGCCGCTGCAGCCGGGCTATGAAAAGCGCCTGTCGCGCAATGCGCTGGGCGTGGTGTATGCGGGGTTTGCGATCGGACTGGCGATCGGCGCCATCATGTCGCGCAAGAACGAACCGCCGAAATGAATGGTGAGCGGCGCGGGCTGGATGCCCGCGCCGGTGAACGGGATCAGTGCGCGGCCGCCTTCTTGCCGCGCATGCGCTGCACCAGCGTCACCACGCCCAGCACCACGGCGCCCACCAGCACGCCGACCAGGGCATCGACCAGGATCGGCGCCAGGAAGGCCAGCACCCCACCGACCGTCGGCACATCGGCTACCGCGGCGGCCGCTCCCTGCGAAAAGTGGTGCAGCGCCGGCACCCCATGCGAGATGATGCCGCCGCCGACCAGGAACATGGCGGCGGTGCCGACCACCGCCAGGATCTTCATCAGGCGTGGCGCGGCTGCCAGCAAACCCTTGCCCAAGCTACGGGCGGCGCCGCTCTGGCTCTTGCTCAGGTGCAGGCCGGCGTCATCCATCTTGACGATGGCGGCCACCAGGCCATAGACGCCGACCGTCATCACCACTGCGATGACGGTCAGCACCAGGGCCTGCTGTCCGAGCGCCACGCCGGCCACGGTGCCGAGCGAGATCACGATGATCTCGGCCGACAGGATGAAGTCGGTGCGCACCGCGCCCTTGATCTTGTCTTTCTCGAGCTGGACGATGTCGATCGCCTGGTTGGCCACGGCCGCCTCGTGCTGCGCCTTGTGCCGGGCCTCGTCCTGCGCGCTGTGCAGGTATTTGTGCGCCAGTTTCTCGAAGCCCTCGAAGCACAGGAAGGCGCCGCCGATCATCAGCAGCGGCGTGATCAGCCAGGGCAGGAAGACCGAGATCGCCAGGGCGGCCGGCACCAGGATCGCCTTGTTGACCATCGATCCCTTGGCCACCGCCCAGACCACCGGCAGCTCGCGATCGGCTTTCACGCCCGAGACTTGCTGCGCATTGAGCGCCAGGTCGTCGCCCAGCACGCCCGCGGTTTTCTTGGCCGCAATCTTGCTCATCGCGGCGACGTCGTCGAGGATGGTGGCGATATCGTCCAGGAGTGCAAGTAAGCCGACTCCAGCCATAGTTCTGCTCCTTCATGTCAAGTTGCTACGATATTAACCGAGCCGCCAAATGCTCGCTACACGGTTCGCGGCGCCGTTCGGCGCGGCTTTTTGCATTTCATGCCTGGAAATCTGCATCTCGTCGCTTTTGCCGGGCGACTGCCGGTCTGCATACGTATAGTGCAACGCTGAAGGTTGCGGCACTGCAGCCTCGTCCCCCCAAACGAAGGAGATCATCCAATGCATACCGATTCGATCCAGCCTGCCGCTTCCACTTCCGCTCCGGTCCGCCGTGCCCGTCCGCCGAAGCGCAAGACCCGCATCACGATCTATCTCGACGACGAGGTGCTGAAGGAATTCCGCAACTTGTCCGAGCGTTGCGGCACCGGTTACCAGACCCTGATCAACGCCGCGCTGCGCAACCGTTTGAGCGGTCCGGTCATCGAATCTGGCGTCGCATAAGGCTTCCTTTCAAATTTCCCTCGGGGAGCGGCATTACACATAGCAATATTTATGCTAATCTTCCCGCTCTTTTAACCCCGGAGGGATTTATGAAAAAAGGCGAACTGATCGCAGAATTCGCGAAGCGCACCGAGATGTCGGGCGCTGCCGCTGGCGACGCCGTGAACACCATCATCGAGATCATCACCGAGCGCCTGAAAAAGGGCGACACGGTGGGCATCACCGGCTTCGGCACCTTCTCGGTGACCAAGCGCGCCGCACGCAAGGGCCGTAACCCTGCCACCGGCGAAGTGATCAAGATCGCGGCGTCGAAGAGCCCGCGTTTCTCGGCTGGCGCGACCCTGAAGGCAGCGGTCAACCCGACCAAGAAGAAGTAATCAGTACCCGGCCTCGCGTCGCGGCCCGTTCGCGGGTCGCGCGCGCTGGCTGAATGTGTCGTTTCTTGCCTCCCCGGCAGTCGTCTTCCCCCTCCTTCCGCAGCACCATTCATTTTTCACCACCATGAGCTTCGCCACCTGGATCGCCTTCGTCATCGCCGGTTCGCTGATCGCCATTTCGCCCGGTTCCGGCGCGGTCCTGTCGATGTCGCATGGCCTGGCCTACGGCCTCAAGAAGGCCAGCGCGACCGTCCTCGGCCTGCAGCTGGGCCTGGTCCTGGTGCTGGTCATCGCCGGCGCCGGCGTCGGTTCGCTGCTGCTGGCATCCTCGGTCGCCTTCACGGCGGTCAAGGTGATCGGCGCGCTGTACCTGATCTATCTCGGCATCAGCCAGTGGCGCGCCGCCCCGGCGCCCGGCCCGACGGCGTCGACCGCCGGCCTGGAAGCGCATCCGTCCTTCGGCAAGCGCGTGCTGACCGGCTTTCTCACCAATACCACGAACCCGAAGGGCATCATCTTCATGGTCGCCGTGCTGCCGCAATTCATCGCCAAGGATGCGCCGCTGCTCACCCAGCTGGCGATCCTGGGCGTGACCATGGTGGCGATCGATTCGATCGTGATGCACGGCTACGCCGCCCTGGCCGCCTCGATGCAGCGCTTCATGCGCGATCCACGCCACATGCGCCTGCAGAACCGCGTGTTCGGCGCGGTGCTGGTGCTGATCGGCTCGATGCTGTTCTTCGTCAAGCGCCAGCCGGCCTGACAATGTGCATGGCGCCGGCTACTATTTCCGCTAAGCCGGCAGATGCAACTTTGTGTAACCCGCGTTGTCCGCGTGGGAGCTCGAGCGTTGTAATGAGGCTGAACCACCCCGTCCGCGTTCCATCCTGGAGCATATCATGACCCATCGCCTCGTCCATACCGCCGCCCTGCTCGCCCTGGCTGCGATTTCCACCTGCGCGTCCGCGCAGACCGTGCTGCAGACCGATCCGCCAGGGCAGGTCGAAGCGACCGGCAACGGCGTCATGGAAACCGAGCCGCCGGGCCGGGTGGGCCGCGTTTCCCTGGTCCAGGGCCAGGTCGAGATCGGCGGTGACGTCGGCGCCGAGAGCGCCGCCGCCGTGGTCAACTGGCCGGTCACCACGCGCAACCTCGTCACGACTTCGCCCGGCGCCCGCACCGAGATCCGCATCGGCTCCACCTCGATCCGCCTGGACGGCGACAGCTCGCTCGAGTTCACCGAACTGGACGACGACCGCCTGCGCCTGCGCCTGCACTTCGGCAGCGCCAGCATCCGCGTCATGAACAGCGAGGTGGCGCCCGAGTTCGAACTGCGCACGGCCCAGGCGACCGTGCGCCTGACCCAGCCGGGCCGCCTGCGCGTGGACGCCGACCGCGTGCCCGACACCAGCCTGGTGAGCGTGCTCGATGGCGAGGCCCAGGTCGACGGCGCCGGCGCCAGCCTCACCGTGCGCGCCGGCCGCAGCGCCGAGGTACGCGACGAGGACGTGAGCACGCGCCAGGCGCGGCGCGACGAATTCGACGACTGGGCCCTCACGCGCGACCAGGCGCTGGTGGCCGGGCAGTCGTCGCGCCACATCGGCACCGAGATGACCGGCTACGAAGAGCTCGACCGCTACGGCAGCTGGAGCACCCACTCCGACTACGGCAGCCTGTGGACGCCCACCGTGGTGGCATCCGACTGGACGCCCTACCGTGACGGCCAGTGGAGCTATATCGCGCCGTGGGGCTGGACCTGGGTCGACAATGCGCCATGGGGCTATGCGCCCTTCCACTACGGCCGCTGGGTGCAGGTGCGCAACCGTTGGGCCTGGGCCCCGGGCCGTCTCGAGCGGCGGCCGGTATGGTCGCCGGCGCTGGTCGGCTGGGTCGGCGGCGGCAACTGGAGCGTCGGCTTCGCCTCGCACGACCTGCACGCGCATGGCTGGTATCCGCTCAGCCCCTACGACCGCTACGTGCCCGGCTACCGCCTGTCCAGCGAGCGCCTGCGGCGCCTGAACGACTGGCGCCACGCCACCCGCCGCGCGGCCCAGCAGCGGCCGGGACACCAGGGCCTGACCGTGGTGCCGCGCGAGCACTTCGGCGGTCGCGGGCCGGTGGTCGTGCCGCGCGCGCCGCGCCCCGACCGCGCGAACTTCGCGCTGCCGCGCGGACCGGGCAGCGCCCCGCCGCCGCCGCTGGTGGCGCGCGCCGACTGGAACCGTGGGAACAACGAACGGCGCGACCTGCTCGAGCGGCGCGAGGTGCGCCAGCGCCTGGAGACCGGCCAGGTGACGCGCGACGGCTTCGTGCAGGATCGCGGCCGCCTCGAGACGGACCCGATGGCGCGCCAGCGCGAGAGCAACGAGCGCCTGTCGCGCGAACGCTTGCAGCAGCAGGAGCGCGTCGTGCGCCAGCAGGAAGAGCGCGACCGCATGCAGCGCGACCTGGACAACCGCATGCAGGCCGACCGCATGAGTTTCGGGCGCCACGCCGAGCGCGAACGCGAGCAGCGCGAACGCATGCGCGAGCGGGCCGAACGCGGCCAGCAACTGCAGCAGCAGCGCCCGCCGGCCATGGCGCCCACTACGGCGCCGGCGTTTGCTCGCCCCGAACCGCGACCGATGCCGCGGCCCGACGTGCGTCCGCCGCCGCACATGGTTGCCGCGCCGCCGCCACGGCCCGCCCCGCCGCCGCAGATGGTCGCCCCGCCCGCGCCGCGCCCGCAACCGTCCGCGCCGGCCTTCACCCCGCGCGGCGGCGGCGAGCAGCGCGCCCATACGGATGCGCGCGGCCGGCAAATTCAGGAACGCTGAGGAAAACGCCGGCATTGGCTACAATGCGCATTTACACAGGATTAGTCATGGACCCGAAAGAATCCCTCATCGAATACCCGAGCGAATTCCCGATCAAGGTGATGGGCGCGACCCATATCGATTTCGCTCCCACCATCGTCGCGCTGGTGACCCAGCTGGATCCGACTTTCCATGAAGGCAAGCTGGAAACCCGTCCTTCGGCCAAGGGCAACTACACCGGCCTGACCGTCACCGTCACCGCCACCAGCCGCGAGATGCTGGACGAGGTGTACCGCACCCTGTCGACCCACCCGATGGTCAAGATGGTCCTGTAAGGGCGGCTTGCCATCTCGTCAACGGGGCAGGCTGCCTGTTCGGCAGGCACGCCCCATCGTGCTGGCTTATAATGACAGGGCTGTCCATACTATGGCCCGATGCCTCGCCCCCGATTCCATGTCTTCGATCCACCCCGCCGCGCCGCTCGTCCGTGAACTCGGCCGCGCCGACTACGAACCCACCTTCGCCGCCATGCGCGCCTTCACCGACGCGCGCACGCCCGAGACCCGGGACGAACTGTGGATCGTCGAGCACCCGCCCGTGTTCACGCTGGGCCTGGGCGCCGATCCGGGCCACGTGCTGGCGCCGCACGGCGTCCCGGTGGTCCAGACCGACCGCGGCGGCGAGGTCACGTACCACGGCCCCGGCCAGGTCGTGATCTACCTGTTGATGGACTTGCGCCGCAACAAGCCGGGCGGCAAGCTGTATGCGCGCCAGTTCGTGGAAAAAATCGAACAGGCGGTCATCGATGTATTAGGGGCGTATAATCTGGCCGGTGAGCGCATCGCCGGCGCGCCCGGCATCTATATCGCCGAGGGCCCGCGCAAGGGCGCCAAGATCGCCGCGCTCGGCCTCAAGGTGCGCGGCAACGGCTGCACCTATCACGGCGTATCGCTGAACGTGGGCATGGACCTGGCCCCGTTCACCTGGATCAACCCGTGCGGCTATTCGGGACTGGCCACGGTCGACATGCGCACCATGGGCGTCGAGGCGCCGCTGGCCGATGTCCAGCAGGCGCTGGCCAGGGCCCTGACCGGGCATCTCGGCCAGTCGCCCGTGCCAGACACGGTCCCAACCGAACAAACCAACTGACGCCCTTCTGGGGCAACGAGCCAAATGACTTCCGAAATCGACACCGGCATCGCCTCCGCATCCGCCTACAACGCCAGCGAAAAGCAGAAAGGCGCCAGCAAGACGTCGCGCATCCCGATCAAGATCGTGCCGATCGCGGACGTCGAGCGCCTGAAAAAGCCGGACTGGATCCGCGTCAAGGCCGCCACCGCCTCGTCGCGCTTCTACGAAATCAAGGACATCCTGCGCGCCAACAAGCTGGTGACGGTGTGCGAGGAAGCCAGCTGCCCGAACATCGGCGAATGCTTCGGCAAGGGCACCGCGACCTTCATGATCATGGGCGACAAGTGCACCCGCCGCTGCCCGTTCTGCGACGTCGGCCACGGCCGCCCGGATCCGCTGGATGTGAATGAGCCGGGCAACCTGGCCAAGACCATCGCCGACCTGCGCCTGTCCTACGTCGTGATCACCTCGGTCGACCGCGACGACCTGCGCGACGGCGGCGCCGGCCACTTCGTCGAGTGCATCCAGAAGACCCGCGCGCTGTCGCCGAACACCAAGATCGAAGTGCTGGTGCCCGATTTCCGCGGCCGCCTCGAAAAAGCATTGAACATCTTCGCCGACGGCCTGCCGGACGTGATGAACCACAACCTGGAAACCGTGCCGCGCCTGTACAAGGAAGCGCGTCCGGGCGCCGACTACAAGCACTCGCTGGTGCTGCTGCGCGACTTCAAGAAGATGTACCCGAGCGCGGTCACCAAGTCGGGCCTGATGGTCGGCCTGGGCGAGACCGACGAAGAGATCCTGGAAGTCATGCGCGACATGCGCGAGCACGACATCGACATGCTCACCATCGGCCAGTACCTGGCGCCGACCAACTCGCACCTGCCGGTGCGCCGCTACGTGCATCCCGATGTCTTCAAGATGTTCGAAGAAAAAGCCTATGAAATGGGCTTCGTGCACGCGGCCGTGGGCGCAATGGTGCGCTCGTCGTACCACGCCGACCAGCAGGCGCACGAGGCGGGCGTCGCCGCCTAAGCCAGCCCGGCCAGCCCGGCCACTTCGGCTGCCCCGGCAGCCGCCCTGCCCAGCCGGCGACAGCGTGCCGGCGGCGGCAGGCCATGGTTCCTGAAGTGCCGCCGCAGCGATTCGGCCGACCCCAGGCCGGCGAGGTCGGCGACGGCGTCGATGGACAGGCTTGGGCGCGTCTCCAGTATCCTTTCCGCCAGCGCGACCCGCTCGCGCACCAGCCAGGCCAGCGGCGTCACGCCGGTGACGTCCTTGAAGCGGCGCTGGAAGGTGCGCGTGCCCATTCGCGCCCGGGCCGCCATCGACTCCACCGTGTGCCCCGCCCGCACGTTTTCTCTTACCCAATCCATCAGCTGCGCGATCGCGTTGCGCTCGCCCGGCGGCAGCGGGCGCGCCACGAGCTGGGCCTGGTCGCCGTCGCGGTGGGCCGGGATCACCAGGCGCTGCGCCACGCGGCTCGCCAGCTCGGCGCCGAAGTCGCTGCGCACCACGTGCAGCAGCATGTCCAGACCGGCGGCGGAACCGGCCGACGTCACGATGCGGCCGTCCTGCACGTACAGCACGCCCTGCTCCACTTCTACTTGCGGGAAGTCCGCCGCGAGCCGCTCGAGATAGCGCCAGTGGGTGGTCGCCCTGCGGCCGTCCAGCAGGCCGGCATGGGCCAGCACGAAGCTGCCGGAACAGATCGCGCACAGCCGCGCGCCGCGGGCTTGGGCGCGGCGCAGCGCGTCGACCAGGCTTGGCGGCGGCGGCTCCGCCGCGTCGCGCCAGCCGGGAATGACGATCGTGTCGGCGGCGTCGAGCGCCTCCAGGCCGTGCGGCGCGACGACGCTCAAGCCGCCCATCGCGCGCAGCGGGCCGGGGTCTAGGGCGCACACCGCATGCGTGTACCAGGGCACGCCGAGCTCTGGCCGCTCGAGGGCGAACAGCTCCACCGCGCAGCCGAATTCGAAGGTGCACAGGCCGTCGTAGACGAGGATGGCGACATGGTGGGGCATGGCGCGATGTTACCAGTTTCTGTCGTCCCGCCACCTGCCCCGGCCCCTCGTTCGCTGCCACACTGCAGGCTCTTTCAACGAGGAGCAACCATGATGACTTCACCCGTTTCCGCGGTTCCGGCGGCGCCGAGCGACAGGGCGCTGGCGCATTTCAGCGCGGCGTTCGAATACGAGACCGACTGCGCCGACGTGCATGCGGCCTTCGAGGGCGGCCACCCCGACTTCGTCCTGTTCGACGTGCGCGGTCCCGCGCTGTACGCGGCCGGCCACGTGCCGGGCGCCCTGAACATGCCGCACGCGAAGCTGGTCGAGGTCAAGCTGCGCGATTATCCGATGGACACGCTGTTCGTCGTCTACTGCGCCGGCCCGCATTGCAATGGCGCGCACCGCGGCGCCGCGCGCCTGGCGGGGCTGGGGCGGCCGGTCAAGCTGATGATCGGCGGCGTCAGGGGCTGGGTCGATGAAGGCTATGCGCTCGTGAAAGACGGGGGCGCCTGACGGACAATGCGTCGGTCGCTTACGCGCTATAGTGGCGGCAAGCGATTCTGACGCATTCACTCATGAGCAACCACCACGACAATCTTTCTTCCGACAACCTCGAGAACGACGACGCCTTCCTCGAGCGCGAACTCGGCCTGGCCGCGCGCGGCATCGAGCTGGTCAAGCTCGAAGGCCGCGTGTTCCTGCGCTTTTCCGGCGAGGTGCAGTACGAAGGCCTGCGCGTGCCCTACCGCCTGGTGCCGGCGCGCGGCGTGCTGGCCAAGCCGAGCAAGTGGCGCAAGATGGACTTGCTGGCGCGGCGCGAGCTGATCGAAGAACGCACCGACCAGAAAGACCTGCAGCGCCTGCACCTCGAAGCCGAGGAATTCGTGCGCGACATCGCCGAGGATGCCGACCAGTTCGGCTGGGACCCGATGCTGTTTCTCGACGTGCTCGACGAGCTGGAAACGTCGGAGCCGGCCGAGTACGTGTTCCAGCGCATCTCGCAGCGCCTGACCCACGCGGTCGAGCGCGAAGAGGAAGAGCGCCATGCGGCGCGCACCAAGGAAAGCATCAACCTGGCCGAGTATCCGCGCTCGTTCGAGGTGGCCAGCCGCATGCAGCGCAAGTTCATCGCCCTGCTGGGGCCCACCAACTCGGGCAAGACCCACCGCGCGATGGAAGCGCTCGCCAAGGCCGGCAGCGGCGTGTATCTGGCGCCGCTGCGCCTGCTGGCGCTGGAAAACTACGAGCGCCTGCAGGCCGCGCGTCCGCACGGCGAGCCGATCAAGGTCAGCCTGATCACCGGCGAGGAACGGCGCCTCGAAGAAGGCGCGACACACGTCGCCAGCACGGTCGAGATGCTCGACACCAAGACACCGGTGGAAGTCGCGGTGATCGACGAGATCCAGATGCTGGCCGACCGCGACCGCGGCGCGGCCTGGACCACCGCCGTGGTCGGAGCGCCGGCGAACGTCGTGTACCTGGTCGGCGCGCCGGAAGCGCGGCGCGCGATCGAGGCGCTGGCCGAGCGCCTGGAAGTGCCGCTCGAAGTCCATGTGCTCAAGCGCATGGGGCCATTGTCGATGGAGCCGTCCAGCGTGCGCAAGCTGTCGAACCTGCGCCGCGGCGACGCCGTGATCTGCTTTTCGCGGCGCGAGGTCTTGATGTGGCGCGACATGATCACCGAGAAGGGCCTGTCGGTGGCGACGGTCTACGGCAACCTGTCGCCCGAGGTGCGCCGGGCCCAGGCCGAGCGCTTCCGCGAAGGGCAGGCCGACATCGTGGTCGGCACCGACGCGCTGGCGATGGGCCTGAACATGCCGATCGCGCGCATCGTGATGACCACCACGGTCAAGTACAACGGCTATGAGGAAGAAGAGATCCCGGCGGCGCTGGCCAAGCAGATCGCGGGCCGGGCAGGGCGCTACGGCGTGCACGAGGAGGGCTTCGTCGCCGGCTACGACGACGACACCCACCAGGTGATGCGCGCGCTGATGAAGGAAAAGATCCCGCCGGTGGCCGCCACCGGCTTCGCAGTCGCGCCGTCGCTCGAGCAGCTGCACCGCATCGCGGCGGTGACCGGCGAGACCTCGCTGGTCAAGCTCCTGAAACGCTTCGTGCACAATATCGACGTGCCGGACGGCTTCTTCTACCCGCGCATCACCGAGGAGCAGAACGAGCGCGCCGAATGGCTCGACACGCTGCCCTTGTCGGTGGCGGAAAAATTCATGCTGTCGCTGGTGCCGATCTCGAGCCGCGTGCCGGTGCTGCAAAGCGCCTGGGAACACTGGGCGCTGTCGCTGGCCAAGAAGAAGGTGGTCAAGCTGCAGCCGAACCCGAATCCGCAGCACCTGTTCTACATGAACCTGCAAGAGGTCGAGGACACCTGCCGCGTGTATTCGGCCTATGCCTGGCTGGGCTACCGCGAGCCGGAATACTTCCCGAGCATCGAGCTGGCCCAGGAGCTGGCGCGCGAGGCGTCGGAGCGGGTCGACGCGATGCTGCAGCAGCAGAATTCGGCGGCGCGCAGGCGCCAGGGGAGCAAGCAGGGAGGCAAGCAGGGCGGACGACAGGGTGGCGCCAAGCGCCGTTGAGCCGGCCGAGTAGAAGCATCACTCGACCCGGTGGAACGATCCCGGTGTACGATGCCGTTTTTTACAACAACATCGAGACACACGTGAATACCAAGTACACCCCGGAAGCCTTCAACGAGTTCGGCGCCAAGTTCCTCCCTGGCCACCTGGGCATCCGCATCACTGACGTCAGCCCCGGCAAGCTGTCCGCCGAGATGAAGGTCGAGCCGCAGCTGCTGGCGCCCAATGGCTACCTGCACGCCGGCAGCGTGGTCACCCTGGCCGACACCTGCGCCGGCTATGGCTGCGTCAGCAACCTGCCGGAAGGCGCCCAGAATTTCACCACCATCGAACTGAAATCGAACCACCTGGGCACCGCGCGCGAAGGCACCTTGGCCTGCACCGCCACCGCGGTGCACCTGGGCCGCACCACGCAGGTGTGGGACGCCACCGTCACGGACCAGGCCAGCGGCAAGACCATCGCCCTGTTCCGCTGCACCCAGATGATCCTGTATCCGAAAGCCTGAGCCTCAGCCGGCCAGTTCCTTCTCGATCAGCTTGTGGACGGCCGCGAAGTCCGGCTCGCCCACATAGGTCTTGAGGATGCGGCCCTCTTTGTCGATCAGGAAGGTGGTCGGGGTCAGGGTGACGTCGCCGAACTGGCGCGCGATGTCGCCGGCCGAATCCAGCGCCACCTTGAACGGCAGCTTGCGCTGCTCGGTGAAGTTCAGCACGTAGTCGGGGCGGTCGTACTGCATCGCGACCGCGACGAATTCCAGGCCCTGGTCCTTGTACTTGTTGTAGGTCGCGACCATGTCCGGCATCTCCTTGACGCAGGTGACGCAGGAAGTGGCCCAGAAGTTGACCATCACGACCTTGCCGCGCAAGGATTGGGTGCTGATCTTTTCTCCGGCGATGCTGATGAAGGTGACGTCGGGCGCCTGCGTGGTGCTGCTGAACGAGGCGTAGCCGATGCCGGCCAGGGCGAGCACCACGGCGCCGATGGCGGCGGGCTTGAACCAGGAACGGGTAGCGGATGAATGCGTGGGAGCGGTCATGGTCGGTCGATATGAAAAAACGGCAGGACCATTATAGTCCTGCCGCTTCTGGTGGGCTGATGAAGGCCTTGTTTAATCCAGCGAAGCCTGCGCCGGGCTGTTCTGCCGCACGCGCGGATCTTCTTCGTTGATGTATTCAAAGATCTTCACCACGCGGGTGACGCCCGAGACGCCCTTGGCGACATCGGCGGCGATATTGCCTTCGCGCGGAGTGACGAGGCCCATCAGGTAGACCACGCCGCGTTCGGTGGTGACCTTGAACGAGATCGCCGACACGGTCTTCATGTCGACCAGGCTGGTCTTGACCTTGGTGGTGATCAGCGCGTCGTTCGAGCGCGAGGTGTAGCTCGACGAACCGGAGACCGCCAGCTCGTTGATGACCGACACCACGTTGGCGATCTTGCGCACTTCGCGCTCGGCCGCCTGCTTCATGGCTTCGTCGCGCACTTCGCCGGTCAGCAGCACGCGGCGGTTGAAGCTGGTGACGTTGACGTTGCCGGCATCGCCGGTGACTTTGCGCATTTCCAGCTCGGCCTTGACCGTGATCGACTTGTCCTCGGTCTGGGCGCCCAGCGTGCGGCGGTCGACCGTGGACACGGCGCCGGCCACGCCGGCGCCGACGATCAGGCCGAAGCAGCCCGACAGCGATGCCGCCAGGGCGGTGCCCAGCACGACTTTGGTCAATAGCGCGGCCATGGGCCGGCGGGTGTTACGCATTCTCGTCTCCTCCGAACAGCGCGACGTCGATGCCGTCGCAGATGCAGTGAATGGCGCACAGGTGGACTTCCTGGATGCGCGCGGTGCGCGCATGCTGGACGTTGATGTGCACGTCGGCGTCGGTCAGCAGCTTGCCCAACTGGCCGCCGTCCTTGCCGGTGAAGGCCACGATGCGCATCTCGCGCTCCAGGGCCGCCTCGACCGCGGCCAGCACGTTGGCCGAGTTGCCCGAGGTCGAAATCGCCAGCAGGATGTCGCCCGCCTGGCCGAATGCCTGCACCTGCTTCGAGAAGATCTCCTTGAAGCTGTAGTCGTTGCCGACCGCGGTCAGGATCGAGGTGTCGGTGGTCAGGGCGATCGCCGGCAGCGGGAAGCGCTCGCGCTCGAAACGGCCGACCAGCTCGGCCGCGAAGTGCTGGCAGTCGGCGGCCGAACCGCCGTTGCCGCAGGCCAGGATCTTGTTGCCGTTGGAGAGGGCGCTGAACATGAGTTCTACCGCCGCCGAAATGGAAGGAGCCAGGGTGGCGGCCGACTTCATCTTCAGGTCGGCGCTCTCCTGGAAGTGAGCGAGGATGCGTTGAGTATTCATAGCCGAGGATTATAGTGCAGCGGCAACCCCACCTGAGCAAGCGCAGTAAAAATTGCTTACACTTCAATGATGTTCCGCAACCATTCGATATGCTCGCCATCGATGGCGACCAGGTCGAAACGGCAGGGAGGAGTGACGGGAAAACGCAACAGATAGACTTGCGCCGCACAGACCAGGCGGTGGATCTTGGCAGGGGTGATGCTGGCGGCGGCGCCGCCGTGTGCGCGGTCGGCGCGCTGGCGCACCTCGACGAACACCAGGGTTGCGCCATCGCGCATGATCAGGTCGATCTCGCCGCCCTTGCAGCGAAAATTCTCCTCGACCCGGGACAGTTTATGGTGTTTTAAGTAATCGAGGGCGGCGCGTTCCCATTCCCGGCCCTGGGCCTGCCGTCGGGACAGGCGCAAGGGCCACATTTCATAAACCGGTCGCGACCGGTTCGAACACGCGGCGCGGGCGCGGAAGGCTGTCGCCGCCGGCATCGTCGGTGAGGATTTCTTCAGTCGGGCCATTGTCGCGCACCACGACGCCGGTCTCGACGCGGCGGAAGGCGCGATCGCCCTGGCCGACGTTCACCGACAGGCGGCCGGTGGCGCCATCGAGTTCGAACGCGCCGGTGGGGCGTTGCGCCAGTTCGCGCGCGATGCGGTAGGCGTCGATGCCGAGCGCGTACAGGCGCTGCGGATCGAGCCCCTGGCCGCCATTGCTCCAGCGCGGATAGCCGGCGACGGCCGGATGGTCGGGCTGTACGGTCCAGGGCAGGTCGAGGAAGCGCACGCCGACCAGTTCGGCCGGCACGCTGGACATGTCGAGGCCCGGATTGACCGAGGCGGTGCCATAGGTCGGCAGCGAGGTGCCGATCGCCATGCGCACCTGGCGCAGGCCGTTGGCGTCGAGGGCGGCATACACCAGCTGCGGCGGCTCGGCCGACAAACGGGCGCGCAGCTCGGCCAGCGCATTGCCGTCGACGTAGCCGCCTTCGGCCGGCAGTTCGACCGTCGCGTGCATGCGGCCCAGTTCGGCCCAGCGCTGGCTGAAGGCGCCCGACAGGCGTTGCTGCCAGGCGGCGCGGCCGGTCAGCACCAGGGCCTGGCCGACCGGCTGCTCGCTCGCGGCCCACTCGGCCACCTGGCGCGCTTCGTCTTCGAGCGACAGGCCGATGACGAGCATCTGGCGCGGCAGCGGGGAATTGACTTGCGGGTGGTTCAGGGCGATGGTCGGCTTGTTGACCGCGCCGCTGGTGGCCAGGGCCGCCACGGCGGACCGCGCCAGCGGACCGACCACGATATCGTTCTGCTCGGCCGCGCCGCGATAGGCGTCGAGCGCGGCCTGCGTCGAGTCGCCGGTGGGCACCAGGTTGACGGTGACGCCTTCGCGCTGCTGGTCGTGGGCGGCCATGAAGCCGGCGCGCACCGCTTCGGCCGGCTGGGCCAGCGCCTGCGACTCGAGCGGCAGCAGCAGCGCCACGCGCACGGCCGGGCCGCTGTACGGCGCCGACGATGGCGCCGCGGCGCGCGGGCCGCCGCCGGCGCTCGGCGGCAGTTCGACCGGATTGGTCTGTACGCCACTTTCTTCGCGCGGCGGCGGCGTGTAAGCTGGCGCCGGTGGCGGCGCATTCGTCACCGGCGTCGCAGGACCGCACACTCCGCCTGGCATGCCGCAACCGGTATCGGGAGGCAGCGGCGTGCTGCCGCAGCCTGCCAAGAGTGTAATGACGGCGGCCGCGAGCAAGCCCGGTAGATTTTTTTTCTTCAGCATCGGAACCCTTTATGACAGATCAGCAGACCATCGACATCGCCCGACTTCCCGTCATGGGCGAGGCGGCCCAGCAGTCCTATCCTACCGCAACGCTGTACGTCGTGGCTACTCCGATCGGCAACGTCACCGACATCACCCTGCGTGCTTTACACCTGCTGGCCCTCAGCGACGTGGTCGCCTGCGAGGACACGCGCAAGACCGGTGCGCTGCTGCAGCGCTTCGGCCTGTCCCAGCCGACCATCGCCGCGCACCAGCACAACGAGCGCGAAGTGGCCGAGAAAATCGTCGAGCGCCTGCGCGCCGGACAACGCGTGGCGCTGGTGTCCGACGCCGGCACGCCGGGCGTGTCCGATCCCGGCGCGCGCATCGTCGATGCGGTGCGCAGCGCGGGCCTGAACGTGGTGCCGCTGCCGGGTCCCTCGGCCGCGATCGCGGCGCTGTCGGCCAGCGGCCTGGTGAACGACCGCTTCCACTTCGTCGGCTTCCTGCCGGCCAAGGCCAAGGGCCGCGAGGCGGCGCTGGCGCCGTTGGCGCGCGAGACCTCGACCCTGGTGTTCTATGAGGCGCCGCATCGCATCGTCGATTGCGTCGAGGCGCTGGCGGCGGCTTTCGAGCCGACCCGGCAGGTGGTGTTCGCCCGCGAGCTGAGCAAGATGTTCGAGGAAGTGCACCGCTGCGAACTGAAGGATGCGCGCGCCTGGGTCACGGCCGACCAGCACCGCGAGCGCGGCGAATTCGTGGTGCTGGTGGCCGGCGCCGTCGAGGCCACGGACGCCGAAGATGCCGAGGCCGAGCGCGTGCTGCAGATCCTGTTGAGCGAGTGCAGCGTGAAGCAGGCGGCGAACCTGGCGGCGCAGATCACGGGGCGCAAGAAGAATGCGCTCTACGAGCGTGCGCTGCAGATCAAGGGTGAATGACGGCTTACCACTTGCAGCCCGAATCCTTTTTCTCCATCAGTAAATAAATCGGCGCCAGCAGCCCGCCCGGAAGGCCGTCCTTGCAATCGGGCCGCTTGGCTTCGCGGATGCCGCGCGCCAGCTTGGATTCGGTCTGCAGCGCCGGCTCGGGGAATTGCGCGAGCGCCGTGCCTTCCTTCGACGGGTCGCGCAGGTGGGCATTCGCGCGCGCCACCGCGCGCGCCGCGTTCATGTCGAACTTCGGCGCTGGTTCCGCGGTTTCTTCCTGTTGCACGACGAACGGATCGGGCTCGGCGCGTGAACTTTCCGGGACCGCGATCACGGCTTGTGGCGGCGCAGGCCGGGTCGTGCGTGGTGCAGCGGCGGCGCTGGGGGCTGGCGCCGGGGGACGAACGATTTCCGGCGCGGGTGGTGGCGGTGGCGGCGCCGGAGGGGCGATCATGACGGACAGCACAGTCGGCTCGGCCGGCGCGATCTCCATGGTCTTGAACGTCGTATTCCGGTACGCCAGCAGGAATAATGCGTGCACCGCGATCGATACCGCGACGCCGATGACGATGCGCCGGTTGCCTCGTTGCAGGCTGACCGGGTCGCCAAAGTTCAGAGCCATATGCATGACATACATACCTCAACTTAACTTCAGAAAACTACCAGCTCGCTATTTTGCAACGAAAACTTGACCAGGTCACGCGAAACCGATATTATCTCGCTTCTTCGGAGTGTAGCGCAGCCCGGTAGCGCACCTGGTTTGGGACCAGGGGGTCCAAGGTTCGAATCCTTGTACTCCGACCAGCATTAAGAGAAAAGCCGACAACGTGAGTTGTCGGCTTTTTTCGTTGTGGGGTGCCGTCCACCCCGACGATTCATCCGGCGCGCTTGGCCGCGATCGCGTTGCCGGCGCGGCTGATGCTCTTGCGGCCCAGCTGCTGCGAGATGAACAGGCCGGCATCGACCACCTGGTCGAGATCCACGCCGGTCTCGATGCCCAGCCCCTGCATCAGGTACAGCACGTCCTCGGTCGCCACGTTGCCGGTCGCGCCCTTGGCATAGGGGCAGCCGCCCAGGCCGGCCACCGAGGAGTGGAAGATCGCCACGCCCACCTCCATCGCCGCATAGATGTTGGCCAGCGCCTGGCCATAGGTGTCGTGGAAGTGGCCGGCCAGCTGGGCGATCGGGAATTCGCGCGCCGCGCGCAGCATCACGGCCTGGGTCTTGCGCGCGGTCGAGACGCCGATGGTGTCGGCGATGTCGATCTCGTCACAGCCCAGGTCGCGCATGCGCGCCACCACGTCGCCGACGGCGTCAAGCGGCACCTCGCCCTGGTAGGGGCAGCCGAAGGCGGTGCTGATCGAGCCGCGCAGGCGCAGGCCGTGTTCCTTCGCCGCGCGCGCCACCGGCTCGAAGCGGGCGATCGACTCGGCGATCGAGCAGTTGATGTTCTTTTGCGAGAAGGCTTCGGAGGCCGCGCCGAACACGACCACCTCGTCGGCCCCGCCGGCAAGCGCGGCCTCGAAGCCCTGCATATTCGGCACCAGCGCCGAATAGATGGTGCCGGGCTGGCGCGCGATGCGCGCCAGCACCTCGGCGCTGGTCGCCATCTGCGGCACCCATTTCGGCGACACGAAGGCGGCCGCTTCCACGTTGACGAAGCCGGCGCGCGCCAGGCGCTCGACCAGTTCGACTTTCACGTCGGCGCTCAGCGCTTCCTTCTCGTTCTGCAGGCCGTCGCGCGGGCCGACTTCGACGATCTTGACTTTGGTGGGCAATGCAGGCTGGTTCATCTCAGTATCCAAGTTGGCGGTCGACCAGGTCGTCGACCGGTTCGCCGTCTTCCAGGGCGCCGATCTTGGCGGCGATCTGGCGCACGGCGTCGAGGCGCATGGTGAGCGCCGAGATATGCGGGGTGAGGGCGATGCGCGGTTCGTTCCAGAACGGATGCGGGGCCGGCAGCGGCTCGTGGCGGAACACGTCGAGCGTGGCGCCGGCGATGTGCCCCGAGCGGATCAGCGTCATCAGGTCGGGCTCGGCCAGGATCGCGCCGCGCGAGACGTTGATCAGATAGGCGCCGGGCGCCAGCTTGCCCAGCCGGTGGCGGTCGAGCAGGTTGGTCGTGTCCGCGGTGAGCGGCAGCAGGCAGACCAGCACCCGCGTGCCGTGTAAAAAGTCGTCGAGCCCCTCCATGCCGGCATAGGTCGGCACCCCGGGGATGTCCTTCGGGCTGCGGCTCCAGCCGCGCACCGGAAAGCCGAAATGGCGCATCGCCTCGACCACCGGCATGCCGAGCTTGCCCAGTCCCATGACGCCGATCGTGAACGACTCTTTCGGATGCTGGGGCAGCGGATTCCAGGCGCCGTGCCGTGCCTGCTGTTCGTATTCGTCGAAGCGCCTGAAGTAGCGCAGCACGGCGTGCGCCACGTACTCGGCCATCTGCACGCCCATGCCGGCGTCGCCCAGGCGCACCAGCGGCACGCGCGGCAGCGTCTCGCCGAACTTGAGCACGGCGTCGACGCCGGCGCCCATCAGGAAGATCGCCTTGACCTCGTCCAGCTGCGCCAGCAGGCCGGGCGCCGGGTTCCACAATACCGCGTAATCGCAGGGGGGCAGCAACTGGCCCTCCTTCCAGGTGACCGTTTCGACGCCTGGCATCATGGCCGAGAACTCGCGTTCCCACGGCTCGATGACGCCATCGCCCCGGTACAGGACAATGCGCATGTCTCCCCCTCGTTTTTGTCAGGGTGGTTCTGGCACCTCGAAAAACCTGCTGCGCGTTGCATTTTCGGTCTGCGATGCTCGCTGTACTCCAGTACAGCTGCGCTTCTCACCCGAAACTGCTGCCGCTCGCGACGGTTTTTCGAGGTGCCCTTTATGGGTCTTGCTTACGCCGCCTTGAAGGCCAGCAGCGGCGCGCCATCCGCCACCTGGTCGCCGACCTGGTACAGCACTTCTTCCACCAGGCCGTCGCTCGGCGCGGAAATCGTGTGTTCCATCTTCATCGCTTCCATGATCACCAGCGGCTCGCCCTGTTTGACGTCCTTGCCGGACTGGGCCAGTACCGCGACCACCTTGCCCGGCATCGGCGCCGTCAGGCGACCGCCCGCCGATTCAATCTCACCGGCATGTGCCATCGGGTCATTGTACGTCAGGGTGTGATGGCGGCCACCGCTAAACACGTGGAACATGTCGCCATCGCGGCGCACGCAGCCATGCACGGCAGTTTCTCCCAGCCGCAGCGTCAGCTCGGCATCGTTCCGCGAGATTAGTTCGATGCGCTGGCGCTGCTTATCAAGGTCAATTTCCCACGCACTATTGAGATAAGTCAGACCGACACGGTAATCGCCGTGCTCGTCGCTGAAGGACAGGGTGCGGCGGTAGTCGCCATTCATGCGCCAGCCACGGGCCTGGCTCCATGGGTCGGCATCATTGGCAGCGCCGTGCGCGGTTTCGCTGTTGACGAGCGCAAGCGCGGCCAGGGCCAGCGCGCCGAGCGGGGCCGGGGCCGGTGGCGGGAAAAGTGAGGAATGATTGCGCTCGATCAAACCCGTATCCAGGTCGGCGCTAGCGAACGCTTCGCCTTCGACCAGGCGTTTCAGGAAGGCGATATTGGTGGCCAGGCCGACGATGCGGAACTCGGCCAGCGCCTGCGACATGCGCGCCAGCGCCTGCGTGCGGTCCGCGCCCCAGACGATCAGCTTGGCGATCATCGGGTCGTAGAACGGCGAGATCGCATCGCCTTCGCGTACGCCGGAGTCGACGCGCACGGCGGCGGGATGCATTGCATCCGCGCCGAGCTCGAACGCCACCGCCTGCGGCACGTCCATGTGGCGCAAGGCGCCGATCGACGGCAGGAAGCCTTTTTCGGGATTCTCGGCATACACGCGCGCCTCGATCGCGTGGCCGTGGATGCCGAGTTCATGCTGTTTCTTCGGCAGCGGCTCGCCAAAGGCGACGCGCAACTGCCATTCGACCAGATCTAGCCCGGTGATCATTTCCGTCACCGGATGCTCGACCTGCAGGCGGGTGTTCATCTCCATGAAGTAGAACGAACCGTCCTGGTTGGCGATGAATTCCACCGTGCCGGCGCCGACGTAGCCGACCGCGCGCGCGGCATTCACCGCCGCTTCGCCCATGGCCGCGCGACGGTCCGCCGGCATGCCCGGGGCCGGCGCTTCTTCCAGCACTTTCTGGTGGCGGCGTTGCACCGAGCAGTCGCGCTCGTGCAGGTAGACGCAACCGCCCAGGCTGTCGGCGAAGACCTGGATCTCGATGTGGCGCGGGCGGATCAGGTACTTCTCGACCAGCACCTTGTCGTCGCCGAAGCTGGAGATCGCCTCGCGCTTGCACGAGGCCAGCGCGGCTTCGAAATCTTCCGAACGCTCGACCACGCGCATGCCCTTGCCGCCGCCGCCGGCGCTGGCCTTGAGCAGCACCGGGTAACCAATGCGGTCGGCCTGCATATGCAGTAAATCCGGACTCTGCTCGTCGCCATGGTAGCCCGGCACCAGCGGCACGTTGGCGCTCTCCATCAGCTGCTTGGCGGCCGACTTCGAGCCCATCGCGCGCATCGAGGAAGCCGGCGGGCCGATGAACACCAGTCCGGCGGCCTGCACCGCCTCCGCGAACTCGGCGTTCTCGGACAGGAAGCCGTAGCCCGGATGGATCGCCTGGGCGCCGGTGGCCCTGGCCACCTCGATGATCTTGCTGCCACGCAGATAGCTGTCCTTGGCGGCCGCGGGGCCGATCAGGACCGCCTCATCGCACACCGCGACGTGCTTGGCGCCGGCGTCGGCCTCGGAATACACGGCGACGGTACGAATACCCATGCGGCGCGCGGTGGCGGCGACACGGCAGGCAATTTCGCCACGGTTGGCGATGAGGATCTTGGTGAACATGCGCTTATCTTTCGCTGATGGTTGTTCGGACGAATTGTGGGCGCGGCCGTGTCTCCCCGGCCGCGCAGGGTGCTGCATCAGCAGCCGCAAGCTTCCTTCTGTACCGAATCGAGCGTGGCAGCGCGCGTCTTGAGGCCCAGCTTCTCGAGCAGCACGCGGTCGTCGTCGGCTTCCGGATTGTCGGTGGTGAGCAGCTTGTCGCCGTAGAAGATCGAGTTGGCGCCGGCCATGAAGCACATCGCCTGCACCGCTTCGCCCAGCTCGCGACGGCCCGCCGACAGGCGCACGCGCGCTTGCGGCATGGTGATGCGCGCGACCGCGATGGTGCGCACGAATTCGATCGGGTCCAGCTTGTCGAGGCCGTGCAGCGGCGTGCCCTCGACCTGCACCAGGTGGTTGACCGGCACCGATTCCGGATACGGGTTCAGGTTGGCCAGCTGGGCGATCAGGCCGGCGCGCTGCTCGCGCGTCTCGCCCATGCCGACGATGCCGCCGCAGCAGACCTTCAGGCCCGCTTCGCGCACGCGGCCCAGCGTGTCCAGGCGGTCCTGGTATTCGCGGGTCGAAATGACGTTGTTGTAAAAGTCAGGCGCGGTGTCGATATTGTGGTTGTAGTAGTCCAGGCCCGCTTTTTTCAGCTGCTCGGCCTGGCCGGCTTCGAGCATGCCCAGCGTGGCGCAGGTCTCCATGCCCAGCGCCTTCACTTCGCGCACCATGGTCTCGACCTTTTCCATGTCGCGCTCCTTCGGGCTGCGCCAGGCGGCGCCCATGCAGAAGCGCGTCGCGCCGCTGGCCTTCGCCGCGCGCGCCGCGTCCAGCACGGTGTCGATGTCGAGGATCTTCTTGGCTTCGACGCCGGTGTCGTAGCGCGCCGCCTGCGGGCAGTAGCCGCAGTCTTCCTCGCAGCCGCCGGTCTTGATCGACAGCAGGGTCGCCAGTTCGACGTCGCCGTCCGGGAAGTATTCGCGGTGCAGGGTCGAGGCGCGGTGCATCAGTTCCGGGAATGGCAGCTCGAACAGCGCGAGCACGTCGGCCAGCGGCCAGGTGGCGTTTTCCGCTGGTTTGATCGGGGCCGCCGGGCGGTGCAGGGCGACGGTGTTCATATTGGACATGGTGGTTCCTTCAGGACTGGCCTCGCGTGGACGGCCATCCCGGCAGTCCAGCGAGATCGATGAATTCGGCCGCCGCGGCGGCCGTCGGTGTTTGCAGGCGCGGCACGCGGCCCAGCAGCGGCGCCGGGATGCGCTGTGCCAGCGCCTCGATGTTCTCTTGCTCGAACCTCATATTCGGGTCGGCCGTGTTGGCGACCCAGCCGGCCAGCACCAACCCGCGCGCCACGATCGCTTCGACCGTGAGCAGGGCGTGGCTGATGCAGCCCAGGCGCATGCCGACCACCAGGATCACCGGCAGGTTCAGTTGCGCGGCCAGGTCGGCGCTGTCGAAGTTGTCGTTGAACGGCACCCGGAAGCCGCCCACGCCCTCGACCACGACCGCGTCGGAGGCGGCCTGGATCTCGGCGAAGGCGGCGATGATCGGCGCCGATTCGATGGTGACGTTTTCCAGCGCGGCGGCGATGTGCGGCGCCGCCGGTTCGCGCAGCATATACGGCGTCGTGATCGACGACGGCAGGTGCACGTTGCCGGCAGCGACCAGCATGTCGGCGTCGTCGTTATGCAGTTCGCCGTCGCGCAGTTCGGCGCCGGCCGCCACCGGCTTCATGCCGCAGGCGCGCACGCCGCTGGCGGCGAGCTTGTGCAGGATGGCGCTCGAGACCAGGGTCTTGCCGATCTCGGTGTCGGTGCCGGTGACGAAGCAGGCGAAGCGCGAAGGCAGGCCGTCGATGGCGCGCGCCTCGAGCTCTGGCTCAAGTTCCGGTCTATGAGCCGGCTCGTGGAGGTCGACCTCTGGCACCGCAGCGGGCGGCGCCGCGATCGGGTCGTCATTGTCGTTCAGGTTGTTCGGGTTGTTCATGGTGCGGCCTTTTCCAGTCTGTTGAGCGCCTGCGCCAGTTGCGCGACGTCGTCGATGCCGTGGGCGGCCGACAAGGTCACGCGCAGGCGCGCCGTGCCCGGCGCCACGGTCGGCGGGCGGATCGCCGGCACCCACAGGCCCTGTTCATGCAGGGCGGCGGAGGCGCGCAGCGCGGCGTCGTTGCTGCCGATGATGACGGGCTGGATCGCGGTGGTCGACGCCGCCAGTTTCCAACGTTGGAAATCCAGCGACTCGCGCAACTGCCTGACCAGCCCCGCCAGGTGGGCGCGTCGTGATTCTCCTTCGGCGCCGCCAATGATATCAAGGCTGGCGAGCAGGGCGTGCGCGAGGGCCGGCGGGCAGGCCGTGGTGTAGATGTAGGGACGGGCGCGCTGCACCAGCAATTCGATGACGCTGGCGTGCGCGGCGACGAAGGCGCCGCCGACGCCGGCCGCCTTGCCGAGCGTGCCCATATACACCAGGTTGGGCGAGCGCAGGCCGAAGTGTTCGAGCGCGCCGCGGCCGTTCGTCCCCAGCACGCCGAAGCCATGGGCGTCGTCGACCACCAGCCAGGCGCCGTGACGCTCGCACACGGCCAGCAGCGCCGGCAGCGGGGCCAGGTTGCCGTCCATGCTGAAGACGCTGTCGGTGACGACGATTTTCGTGGCGGCGGTGCTGGCCTTCAGTTGCGCCTCGAGCGCATCGACGTCGCCATGCGGATAAACGGTGACGCCGGCCTTCGCCAGGCGCGCGCCGTCGATCAGCGAGGCGTGGTTCAGCTCCTCCGAGAAGATCGTCGCATCGGCATCCAGGCCCAGCGCGGTCAGGATCGCGAGGTTGGCCATATAGCCGGTGCACAGCGTGAGCGCGCGCGCCTGTTGCAGGTGCGGCGCCATCCACTCGGCCAGGCGCTCTTCCAGCACGTGGTGGGCGCGGCCGTGGCCCGACACCAGGTGCGAGGCGCCGCTGCCGGCGCCGTACAAAGTGGCGCCCGCGCGCAATGCTTCGATGACCACGGGATGCGACGCCAGGCCGAGGTAGTCGTTGCTGCAGAAGGCCAGCAGCATACGATCGTCAACCCGTTGGCGCGGCGCGCAGGCGCCGTCGGTCACGCGACGCTTGCGCACCAGGCTGTGGGCGGCGAGCGCGTCGAGCTTGCGGTCGATGGCGGCAATCAGGTTCATGGTCACGCAGCAATCACCGATTCGAAGGTCTTGATGGTGCGCGCGGCCAGGCCGGCGACGTCCTCGTCGTCCAGCACATAGGGCGGCATCAGGTAGACGGTGCGGCCGATCGGGCGCAGCAGCAGTTCGTTCTCGACCGCGGTGGAGAAGAAGCGGCGCGAGAAGGTCGAGGCGCGATCCTTGTCCGGCTCGATGGCGTCGAACGCGAAGATCATGCCGCGCTGGCGGAAGTGGCGGGCGCGCTCGTGTTCCGCCAGCGGCGCCAGCGCGATCGTCATTTTGGTGGCCAGTTCGCGATTGCGGTTCAAGACATCGTCTTCCTCGAAGATGTCGAGCGTGGCCAGCGCGGCGCGGCAGGCCAGCGGATTGCCGGTGTACGAGTGCGAGTGCAGGAAGCCGCGCGTGATGTCTTCGCTGTAGAAGGCCTGGTAGATGTCGTCGCGGGTGAGCACCAGCGACAGCGGCAGGTAGCCGCCGCTGATGCCTTTCGACAGGCACATGAAGTCGGGCCAGATCGACGCCTGTTCGCAGGCGAAGAAGGTGCCGGTGCGCCCGCAGCCGACCGCGATCTCGTCGGCGATCAGGTGCACATGGTGCTGGTCGCACAGGTCGCGCAGCAACTTGAGGTAGAGCGGGTCGTACATCGCCATGCCGGTCGCGCACTGCACCAGCGGTTCGACGATGATGGCCGCGATGTTGTCGCCGCGCTGCTCGAACAGTTCCTTCACTTCCAGGATCGCGCGGCGCGCCACGTCCTGGGCGGTTTCGCCTTCGCCCGCGTTGCGCGCGTCGGGCGCGCTCACCACGTGGGAGGCGCGCAGCAGCGGGCCATAGGCATCCTTGAACAGCGGGACGTCGGTGACCGACAGCGCGCCGATGGTCTCGCCGTGGTAGCTGCCTTGCAGGCAGACGAATTCCTGTTTGGCCGGCTTGCCGGCATTGCGCCAGGCGTGGAAGCTCATCTTCATCGCGATCTCGACCGCGGAAGCGCCATCCGAGGCGAAAGTGGCGTGGCCCAGCGCGTGGCCGGTCAGCTTCGACAGGCGTTCGGCCAGCTCGACCACCGGCGCATGCGTGAAGCCGGCCAGCATCGCGTGTTCGAGCTTGTCCAGCTGGTCTTTCAGCGCGGCGTTGATGCGCGGGTTCGCATGGCCGAACAGATTGACCCACCACGAGCTGATGCCGTCCAGGTAGCGCTTGCCGTCATAGTCATAGAGCCACGGGCCCTTGCCATGGCTGACCGCGATCAGCGGCACCTCCTCGTGATGCTGCATTTGCGTGCAGGGATGCCATACGCTGCGCAGGCTGCGCGCGATCCACTCGGAGGAGGTCGATTGAGTCACTTCTGTATTCCAATATCTATGATTGCAGCCATGTGGGCTTGCGTTTTTCAAGGAAGGAAGCCACGCCTTCCCGCCCTTCCAGTGAGGCGCGGATGGCGGCGATGCGGCCGGCGGTATCGAGCAGCAGCGCATCGTCGACTGGTTTGCCGACGATGTCGCGCACCAGCGTCTTGGCTTCCTTCAGGGCGTTCGGGCTGTTGTTGACCAGGGCGCGGGCAATGCCGGCGACCGTCGCGTCGAGCGCGTCGGCGGCCACCACTTCATGCGCGAAGCCGATGCGGCGCGCCTCAAGCGCATCGAAACGTTCGGCCGTCAAGAAGTAGCGGCGCGCGGCCTGCTCGCCCATGGCCTTGATCACGTAAGGCGAGATGGTAGCCGGAATCAGGCCGAGCTTCACTTCGGACAGGCAAAAACCGGCGGTGTCGATGGCGACGACGATGTCGCAGGCGGCCACCAGCCCCATGCCGCCGGCGTAGCAGTCGCCCTGCACCTTGGCCACGGTGGGCTTCGGGCACAGGTAGATCGTGCGCAGCATGTCGGCCAGGCGCAGCGCATCTTCCTGGTTTTCTTCATGCGAGTAGCCGGCCATCTTCTTCATCCAGTTCAGGTCGGCGCCGGCGCAGAAGGCCGGACCGTTCGCGGCCAGGACGATGGCGCGCACCGTGTCGCTCCGGCCCAGTTCATCGAAGGCCAGCGCCAGTTCGGCGATCGCGTGCTCGTTGAAGGCGTTGCGCAGCTCGGGGCGGTTCAGGGTGACGGTGGCGACCTTGTCGGCGATCGCGATGGTGAGGGTCTGATAGTCCATATTCATCTCTCCCTTACATGCGGAACACGCCGAACTTCGTGTCCTCGATCGGCTTGTTCATGGCGCTTGATAAGCCCAGGCCCAGCACCATGCGCGTATCAACCGGATCGATCACGCCATCGTCCCACAGGCGCGCGCTGGCATAGTAGGGGTGGCCCTGGTGTTCGTACTGGTCCTTGATCGGCTGCTTGAACGCGGCTTCTTCTTCGGGCGACCACTGGCCGCCTTTCGCTTCCAGCCCATCGCGCTTGACGGTGGCCAGCACCGACGCCGCCTGATCTCCGCCCATCACCGAGATGCGCGCGTTCGGCCACATCCACAGGAAGCGCGGCGAGAACGCGCGGCCGCACATGCCGTAGTTGCCTGCGCCGAAGGAGCCGCCGATGATGATGGTGAACTTCGGCACCGAGGCGGTGGCGACGGCGGTGACCATCTTGGCGCCGTTGCGGGCGATGCCTTCGTTTTCGTACTTGCGGCCGACCATGAAGCCGGTGATGTTCTGCAAAAAGACGAGCGGGATCTTGCGCTGGCAGCACAGTTCGATGAAGTGGGCGCCTTTCAAGGCGGACTCGGAGAACAGGATGCCGTTGTTGGCGATGATGCCGACCTTCATGCCGTAGATGTGGGCGAAGCCGCACACCAGCGTGGTGCCATATCTCGCCTTGAATTCGTCGAATTCGCTACCGTCCACCACGCGCGCGATCACTTCGCGCACGTCGAAGGGCTTGCGGGTATCGACCGGAATGACGCCATACAGTTCTTCAGGGGCGTACTTCGGCTCCACGCTCTCGCGCAGCGCGCCCTGCACCGGCTTGACCCGGTTCAGGTTCGAGACGATGGTGCGCGCCAGCGCCAGCGCATGCGGATCGTTCTGGGCCAGGTGGTCGGCCACGCCCGACAGGCGGGTGTGGACGTCGCCGCCGCCCAGGTCTTCGGCACTGACCACTTCGCCGGTCGCGGCCTTCACCAGCGGCGGGCCGCCGAGGAAGATCGTGCCCTGTTCCTTGACGATGATCGACTCGTCGCTCATCGCCGGCACGTAGGCGCCGCCGGCGGTGCACGAACCCATCACCACGGCGATCTGCGGGATGCCCTTGGCCGACAGGTTCGCCTGGTTGTAGAAGATGCGGCCGAAGTGGTCGCGGTCGGGGAAGACGTCGTCCTGGTTCGGCAGGTTGGCGCCGCCCGAGTCGACCAGGTAGATGCAGGGCAGGTTGTTCTGCTCGGCGATCTCCTGCGCGCGCAGGTGTTTTTTCACCGTCATCGGGTAATAGGTGCCGCCCTTGACGGTGGCATCGTTACAGACGATCACGCATTCCTGGCCCGATACGCGGCCGATGCCGGTGATGATGCCGGCGCTGGGGGCGGCGCCGTCATACATCTCATAGGCGGCCAGCTGCGAGAATTCGAGGAAGGGCGTACCCGGATCGAGCAGGTGTTCGACGCGCTCGCGCGGCAGCAGCTTGCCGCGCGCAACGTGCTTGGCGCAGGCCGCTTCGCCACCGCCCTGGGACATCTGGGCAACGCGCGCGCGCAAGTCGTCCACCACCGCCTGCATTGCCGCGGCATTGGTCTTGAAGTCCTCGCCGCGCGGGTTCAGTTTGCTCTCGATCTGGGGCATGTGCCGTCCTCTGCTTTCGTCTCTTTTTTGTCCGCCTCTCGCGGCGCTACTTCTTGTCAGGGAAACTGCCGTCCAGGTAGAACCAGCGAAGCGCGCCATCCGGGCCGGGTTCGCGCACGAAGCGGCTGACTTCGTGCAGGCGGTGCGCACGGCCGCCAACCTTGAAGCGGGCGACGAATTCGACGCTATCCTCGTTGATACGGTTCGGGTCTTGCTCTGGATCGTCCGGCAATTCTGCTTTACGTTGACGTAAACGTAAAGCAGTTTTTATCTCGAGTCCGAGCCAGCGCATGGGCTCGGACTCGTCGATGATCGCTTCCTGCGGGCGGGTACTTGGATGCCAGGTGGCAACCAGATAGGACTCGTCCTTGAGCGTGAATGCGGTATACCGCGAGCGCATCAGGGTTTCGGCGGTCGGCGGCAGGGCCGCGCCGGCCAGGTAGGGTCCGCAGCATTGCGCGAACGCGGGGCCGCCGCAGGGGCAGGGAGAGGTGGGACGGGTGGACATGGCGGCAATTATCCGCGATTTCGCGACTGTGGGTCATGCGGGCTGCATGACTCCGGCGCCAAGGATAATTGCTGGAACGTATAGACAGGCGAAGTGTCTATTTCATCGTAAAAGTGGACCGCAGCTAAAAAATTCAGCAGTTGGGTATGGACTTGTACTGGAGCTTATATGTTTGCCAATCGAATGCGGCCAGTTCATCCTGGAGAGGTTCTGCGTGAAGAATATTTGGTGCCACTGAAAATGTCAGGTGATGCATTAGCCGTCGCGTTGCTCGTCAGTCCCGCACAAGTGAATAGAATCAGGCGCGAAAAGTCTGGTATCAGTCCAATCATGGCGTTGCGCCTTTCACGTTACTTCGGAACGACTCCAGAGTTCTGGTTGAACTTGCAGATGATGTACGAGCTTCAAACAGCCAAGTCCCTGTCTGGAGAATCGATCACCAAGATGATCCAGCCACGTTGTAGCCGTTGACGCATGAACGGAATTTATTAACGCAGCGTCAACCCATCCAACCCAAACGGCGGCGCCTTCCCCTGCACCAGGTCGGCCAGCACCGCCGCCGTCCCGCAGGCAAACGTAAACCCCAACGGCCCGTGCCCGACGTTCAGCCACAGATTGTCATACCGGGTGGCCCCGATGATCGGCGCGCTGCTCGGCGTGGCCGGCCGCAAGCCCGCCCACACCGAGACCTGCGAATAATCCGCCGCGCGCGGCATGGTGTCGCGCACCTGGCGCGTCAGGCCCTCGACCCGCTTCGGATCGTGGCGCAGGTCCTCGCCCACCATGTCGACCATCGCCGCCACCCGCAGCCGGTCGCCGATGCGCGCATACAGCACCTTGCGTTCGAAGTCGGTGACGCTGATCTCGGGCGCCACGTCGTCCTGGCGGATCGGGGCGGACAGGCTGTAGCCCTTGAGCGGATACAGCGGCAGGTCGATGCCGATCGATCCGGCCAGGTCGCGGCTCTGGATCCCGGCCGCCAGCACGTAGGCGTCCGCCGTGAGCAGGCCGCCGGCCGTCTCGACGCCGCGGATGCGTCCGCGCTCGGCGTACAGCCCGCGCGCCTCGCCATGGACGAAGCCGCGAAAGCGCGGGTGTTCTCGCAGGCGCCCGGCCAGGGCCAGGCAGAAGGCGTGGCAGTCGGCCACCGCCTCGCCGGCGTTGTAGATGCCGCCGGCCAGCAGGTGCTGGCTTGCCGCCAGCGCCGGTTCGCGCGCGCCGCACTCTTCGGGCGACCAGACCTGGCCGGCGCCGGGTTTCGACGCCGCTGCCTCGAACACCTCGCGCGAGCGGTAGACCACCAGCTTGCCGGCGTCGCGCCAGTGGAAGGATTCGGGCGGCACCACCAGATCGAGCTGCCCCATCGCGCGGCGCGAGCATTCTCCCAGCTCGAGCAGCTTGGCCGTGGTGCGGCGGTTGACGTCGGCGCGGCAGTGGGCCAGGAAGCTGGCCAGCCAGCGGTACTGGCGCAGGTCGGCCTCCGGCTTGAAGCGCAGCGGGCCGTCGGCCTGGAACAGCCATTTGACGGCCTTGAGCGGAATGCCTGCGTCGGCCAGCGGCGAGACGTAGCGGTAGCTGAGCTGGCCGCCGTTGCCGTAGCTGGCGCCGCTGCCGACTTCCGGCGCGCGCTCGAGCAGGGTGACGCCGTAGCCGGCTTCCACCAGCCACCAGGCCGATGCCAGGCCGACGACGCCGCCGCCGATCACGATGATGTGCTGCATGCCAGACTCGTTTGTTCAGATTGGGGGAGAGAGCTTAGAGGCTGGTTGGACGGCCCGCCAATGAATGGTGGGCGAACAGTCATAACCGGCATATATGTACGCATTTGCGCGAGCGTTCACGAAGATTGGCCGAGGATGGCGCGCCGGTAAACACTTGCCAGCACGCGTTCCTCGTAGCGCGCCAGCGAGGAATCGCGGCCCGGATCGGTCGACGGGTCACGCGCGCTGCCGCCGGCCAGCACCACGATGCCGTTGCCACTGGCGCGGTCCATGGCGAAGACCGAGCGCAGGCCGTAGGCGTCGCCCAGGTGGCCCACCGCGTCGAAGCCGGGCGTCAGCCACATCCCGGGACGGTCGGGATAGTGGGCGTTGCCCAGGCCGCGCGGGCTGAGGATGCTGCCCAGCGGGTTGCCGTTGCCGCCGACGCCGTCGTAACGCCAGTGGCGGGCGAACATCCGGTCGAGCGTCGCTTGTTGCAGCAGGCGCTTGCCGTCATGCACGCCGCCCGCCATCAGCATGCGCATGACGACGCCAAGGTCGCGCGCCGAGATGCGCAGGCCGCCGGTCGGGCTGAACGGCGTGGCGTTCGTGCCCGGCACGTAGCCGGCCAGGCCGGGCGGCGGCTGGATGCCGGGGGCGTCGACCTGCGCGACCCAGGGGCCGTCGGATTGCCAGGTGTCGCTGTCCACCGCGCGCTTGCGGTAGATGGTCGCCAGCCGGTCCTGCGCCGCCTTCGGCAGTTCGGACGGATTGTAGCCGGCCTGCAGGCCGAGCGGCTGCAACAGCAGGCGCGCCATCAGGCGGTCGAAGCGTTCGCCGGTCACGCGCTCCATGATCGTGCCGATCAGGCCGAAGCCCAGGTTGCAGTAGCTGTAATAGGCGCCGTCAGGGCCGGCGAGGCTCGACCAGGCGGGCCGCACGTCCTTCAGCGCGGTCGTGGCCGGCCAGAAGTAGCCGGCGTCGTCGCGCAGCGAGGAGGTATGCAGCAACAGGTGGCGCAGGGTGATCGCCTGGTTGGCGAAATGCGGATTGCGCAAGTCGAAACCGAGGTAGTCCGAGACGTCGGCATCGAGATCGACCTTGCCGTCTTCCAGCAGGCGCATCAGGCCGAGCGTGGTGACCAGCTTCGAGATCGAGGCGATGCGGAACAAAGTATCCGGTGTGGCGGGACGGTCGGGCATGGCGCCGTTGCCGATGGTGCGGCGCCCGAACGCGCCTTCGTACACCGGCCGACCGGCGCGCAGGGCCACCACCGACAGGCTGGCCAGCGGGAAGGCGGGATCATCGGCGATGGCAGCCAGCTCGGCGTCGAGCGAGGCCACACCGCCGGACGCCGGCGGCATCGCCGCGAACAGCGGTTCCATCGCGCCCAGCATGACCATGCCGAGCAGGGATCGCCTGCCGTGATTCATGTCATTCCTTTTTTATTGAGTTTGCGGGATCAGGATACGGACAGCCCGAAACCCTTGCCTAATGAATAGCCGTGGGGACGCCATAACTCTTTTGTATTGGTCTCAAGTGGTATGCTTCCACGGTATGAACACCCCCGGTCCCGGATTCCAGGTCAACCTGGACGACAATTCTCCCCTCTACATGCAGCTGGCGCGCAAGCTGGCGCAGGACGTGCGCGACGGCCGCTACCAGGCCGACCAGGCGCTGCCCTCCGAACGCATGCTGTCCGAACAGCTCGACGTCTCGCGCGTCACCGCGCGCAAGGCGATCGACCAGCTGGTCGAGCAGGGCCTCGTGGTGCGCCGTCGCGGCTCGGGCAACTATATCGCGCCGCGCATCGAGCAGCCGCTGTCGAACTTGTCGAGTTTTTCGGAACAACTGCAGCAGCGCGGCTACACCCCGCGCTCCGAGTGGCTGCGCCGCGAAGTGGTCTTGGCCGACGCCGACGAGCAGCTCTCGCTGGGCCTCTCGCCCGGCGCGCGGGTGGCGCGCCTGGAACGCCTGCGCCTGGCCGACGACGTCGTGATGGCCTACGAGGTCAGCGTGATCCCGGCCACGGTGCTGCCGCGTCCCGATGGCGTGGCCGCCTCGCTGTACGCCCACCTCGGCAAGACCGGCCACATGCCGGTGCGCGCGCTGCAGCATATCCGCGCCATGAACGCCGACGCCGAGCTGGCGGCGCGCCTGGACGTGCCGGAAGGCCGCGCGGTGCTGTTCATCACCCGCGTCGGCTACCTGGAATCGGGCGAGCCGGTCGAGCTGACCCATTCCTACTGCCGCAGCGATCACTACGACTTCGTGGCTGAGCTGCGCCGACCCGCATAACCTCGCGGCATGGCGGCGGCCGATCCTTTCATGGGATGGCTTGCCGAATTGGTATTACACTGGTTTCATCACAATTCCATCCTCGAGACACGGCGATGCTCAATACCGAAACCCCTTCCCAGGCGCACGCCGCCCTCGACCAGTATCCGACCACCGAACTGGTGAACGTCTTCGTCGACGACCAGTTCCAGGCCGTCGAGGCGGTGCGCAAGGCCGCGCCGCGCATCGCCGCCGCCGTCACCGCCGCGCTGCCGCGCATGGAGGCGGGCGGACGCCTGATCTATGTCGGCGCCGGCACCTCGGGCCGCCTCGGCGTGCTCGACAGCGTCGAGCTGTACCCGACCTTCTCCTGGCCGCATGGACGCGCGGTGGCGCTGCTGGCCGGCGGGAGCGACGCGATGTTCGTCGCGGTCGAAGGGGCCGAAGACGACGTGGAGCAGGGCGGCGCGGACCTGGAGGGCGTGAACGTGGGGCCGGACGACGTGGTGCTGGCGATCGCCGCATCGGGCGGCACGCCGTATGTGCTGGGCGCGATCCGGGCCGCGCGCGCGGTCGGCGCGCTGACGATCGGCTTCGCCAACAACCCGGACGCGCCGGTCACGCGGGAAGCCGAAATCGGCATCACCCTGGACACCGGGCCGGAAGTGGTCTCGGGCAGCACGCGCCTGAAGGCCGGCACCTCGCAAAAGATCGCGCTGAACACCTTTTCCAGCGCGCTGATGGTGCGTTTGAACAAGGTCTACGGCAACCTGATGGTAGACTTGAAGGCTACCAATGCCAAACTGGTACGGCGCGCGATCCGCCTCACCAGCTTCGCCACCGGCGCCGACGAGGAGGCCGCGCGGGCGGTGCTGGAGCAATGCGGATTCCACGTCAAGACCGCCATCGTGGCCTTGTCCAAACAAACCAGTGTCGAGCAGGCGCAAGCGCTGCTGGAAGCGGCGCGCGGCAGCGTGCGCCAGGCGCTCGCGTAAGCGCGTTTCCGCAGCCTTGCCTAAGGGCACAAGAAAGAGACATGCAGAAACCGCAAGCGAACCGCCCATGGCTGTGGGTGCCGTCCCTGTACTTCGCCCAGGCCATCCCCTATGTCGTGGTGATGAACCTGACCGTCATCATGTACAAGGACATGGGGATCTCGAATTCCGACATCGCCTTCTACACCAGCCTGCTGTACCTGCCGTGGGTCGTCAAGCCGCTGTGGTCGCCCATCGTCGACATGTTCGGCACCAAGCGCCGCTGGACCGTGCTGTTGCAGATCGTGGTCGGCGCTTCGCTGATCGCGGTCGGCACCGTATTGCACACACCGGCCTTTTTCGCCGTCAGCCTGGCCGTCATGTGGATCATGGCGTTCAGCTCGGCCACCCATGACATCTCGGCCGACGGCTTCTACATGCTGGGCCTGCGCCAGCAGCAGCAGGCCGCCTTCGTCGGCGTGCGCAGCACCTTCTATCGCCTGGCGACCCTGGTCGGGCAAGGCCCGCTGGTGGTGCTGGCCGGCTACCTGGCCGTGAGCCTGGGCGACGTCAGGCAAGCCTGGGCGATCGTGTTCTACGTACTGGCCGGGATCTTCTTCGCCGCATTCGCCTGGCACCAGTTCGTGCTGCCGGTGCCCGAGGACGACCGTCCCGCCCCGACCACCAATAATCCGCTGCGCGACTTCTTCGGCACCTTCGCCGCCTTCTTCAGGAAGCGCGACATCTGGATGATCGTCGCCTTCATCCTCACCTTCCGCCTGGGCGAGGCCCAGCTGCTCAAGCTCGTGGCGCCGTTCCTGAAGGACCCGGTCAGCGAAGGCGGCCTGGGGCTCACCACCGCCGAATACGGCATCGCCTACGGCACGGTCGGCATCATCGCGCTGACGCTGGGCGGCCTGGCCGGCGGCTGGCTGATCTCGCGCCTGGGGCTCAAGCGCTGCCTGTGGCTGATGGTGTTCGCGATCCACCTGCCGGACCTGGTGTTCGTCTATCTGTCGCAGACGCAGCCCACCGACCTGGTGACGGTGTCCGCCTTCCTCGCGCTCGAGCAGTTCGGCTACGGCTTCGGCTTCACGGCCATGATGATGTACATGATCATGGTGGCCGATGGTCCCAATAAAACCGCGCACTATGCAATCTGCACCGGCCTGATGGCGCTGGGCATGATGGTGCCGGGCATGTGGAGCGGCGACCTGCAGGAATACCTGGGCTACAAGCACTTCTTCATCTGGACCTGCCTGGCGACGATCCCCGCATTCATCGTGGCGGCGCTGGTGAAGATCGATCCCGAATTCGGGAAAAAATAACGGGCCATGATCGACGCACCGGTGCGCCTGACATCGCTCGACGCCTTCCGCGGCTTCACCATCGCCGCGATGGTGCTCGTGAATAATCCGGGCGACTGGGGCCACCTGCATGCGCAGCTCGCGCATGCGGCCTGGCATGGGTGGACGTTCACCGACACCATCTTCCCTTTCTTTTTATTCATTGGCGGCGTCGCGATGGCGCTGTCGCTGGGCCGCCTGGCCGCCGCCGGCGCGCACAAGCCGCAGCTGCTCCTCAAGCTGGCCAAGCGTGCCGCGTTGATCTTCCTGATCGGCTTCCTGCTCAACCTGATCCCGCGTTTCGATTTCGACAGCGTGCGCATTCCCGGCGTGCTGCAGCGCATCGCCCTGTGCACCTTGCTGGCGGCGCCGCTGGTGGTCTACCTGACGTGGCGCGGCCAGGCGCTCGCCGTCTTCCTGCTGCTGGCGCTGTACAGCGTGCTGATGCTGCTGGTGCCGGTGCCCGGCATCGGCGCAGGCAACCTGGAGCCGGGCCGGGATGTCGGCGCCTGGATCGACCGCGCGCTGATGGACGGCCACCTGTGGGCGCAGGCGAAGACCTGGGACCCGGAAGGCCTGGTGTCCACGCTCCCGGCCGTGTGCAGCCTGTTGTTCGGCGTGCTGGCCGGCCGCCTGCTGCTCTCGGCGCTGCCGCGGGTCGAGCAGGTGGTGTGGCTGATGCTCTCCGGCCTGGCCTGCCTGGCGCTGGGCTCCACGCTCGACGCGGTCCTCATGCCGATCAATAAAAGCCTGTGGACGCCATCGTTCTGCCTGTTGATGAGCGGCTGGGCGCTGCTGGCCTTCGGCGCCAGCTACTGGCTGCTGGACGCGGCGCCGTCAACGGCACTGCGCGAGCGCATGCAGCGCCTGAGCACCCCCTTCGTCATCTACGGCATGAACGCGCTGTTCATCTTCGCTTTATCCGGCCTCATCGCCAAGATGCTCGGTTTGATCCAACTCACGCAGCCGGACGGTAGCCAGCTCGCGCTCGGCCGACTCCTGTACGCGCCGTTCGCCGCGCTGCCGCTGGACCCACGCAACACCTCATTACTGTACGCCATCGCTTTCAACGCCTGCATGTTTGCCATTGCCTGGTGCATGTGGCGCAAGCGCTGGTTCGTCAAAGTCTGAACAGAACACAAAGGAGCCACTTTGCTTCCCGATATGAACAAACGCGCTTTCACGCTCGGCATGGCCAGCGCCTTCGCCCTGGGCGGTCTGCTGGCCGGCTGCGGCACCAAGCCGCTCACCCGCGACGTGCCGGTCGCCGAAACCAGCGGCGGCGACGACCCGCCCGCCGCGCCGCGCGAGCTGCGCGCCGCCTGGGTCTCGACCGTCGCCAATATCGACTGGCCCAGCAAGCCCGGCCTGTCGTCCGCCAAGCAGCAGCAGGAAGCCATCGCCATCCTCGACCGCGCCAAGTCGCTGAACCTGAATGCGATCGTGCTGCAGGTGCGTCCTTCGGCCGATGCGATCTATCCGTCGAAGATCGAGCCGTGGACCGAGTACCTGAGCGGCGCGCAAGGCAAACCGCCAATGCCGGCCTACGATCCGCTCAAGTTCTGGATCGACCAGGCGCATGCGCGCGGCCTCGAGCTGCACGCCTGGTTCAACCCCTACCGTGCGCGCATGGACGCGGCGCGCTCGCAGTCGGCGCCGAACCACATCACCAACACCAATCCCGACATCGTCAAGCGCTATGGCAAGTTCATGTGGATGGACCCGGGCGAGCCGGAAGCCGTCAAGCAGACCATGGACGTGATCCTCGACGTCGTGCGCCGCTACGACATCGACGGCGTGCACATCGACGACTATTTCTATCCCTACCCGATCGAGGCCACGCCGGCCGTGGCCGGCAATGCCGCCGCGCTGGATGGCCGCGCGGCCAGGGCCGAACTGGACTTCCCCGACGATCCGGCCTGGCAGCGCTACCTGAAGAGCGGCGGCACATTGGCGCGCGCCGACTGGCGCCGCGACAATGTCAACCGCCTGATCGAGGCCATGTACAAGGGCATCCATGCCGAAAAAAGCTGGGTGCGCTTCGGCATCAGCCCCTTCGGCCTGGGCCGGCCCGACCGCCGTCCGCCTGGCATCGTCGGCTTCTCGCAATACGACAAGCTGTATGCCGACGCCGAACTGTGGCTGCAGGAGGGCTGGCTCGACTACTTCGTGCCGCAGCTGTACTGGCCGATCAAGCCGCCGGGCCAGGCCTATGACGTGCTGCTGGACTACTGGATCGGCCAGAACCCGCTCGGCCGCCATATCTGGCCGGGTCTGTTCACCAGCCGCATCGGCGCGCCGACCCGCGACTACGAGCCGGACGAAGTGCTGCAGCAGGTCAGCGTGACCCGTTCGCGTCCGCTGGCCACCGGCCACATCCACTTCAGCATGGTGGCCCTGATGCAGAACCGCAAGGGCATCAGCGACCAGCTGCGCACGACCCGCTACACCGGCCAGGCGCTGGTGCCGGCCACGCCGTGGCTGGGCAGCACGCGGCCCGGCACGCCCGCGATCAAGGCGACCCGCGGCGCCAGATCGGTCGACCTGAGCCTGAAGGCGGGCAAGGGCAATGCCCTGTATGCGATCTGGGCCCGCCACGGCAATGAATGGCGCTTCGCCGTGGCGCCGGCGGCGCGCGCGACCTGGACGATTTCCGACGACGAACGCCTCGGCCCGGCCGAGATCGTCGTGGTGAGCGCGGTCGACCGCCTCGGCAACGAGGGCGAGCGCGTGCGTGTGTGGTCGAAACCATAATGCGGGTAGCATCACGGTATGCCGACTGATCAAGACATTCTGCGCGTAGCAGGCGCCGGCCTGGGCATCGACGCCGGCGGCACCCAGACCCGCTGGGCGCTGGCGGCGCCCGGCGGCGCGATCCTGGCCGAGGGCACGGTCGACGGTCTCTCCGCCCTGCAGATGGCCACGCCCCACGGCCGCGACGCCGTGCGCGCCACCTTCGAACGGCTGGCGGCGGCGGTATTGCAGCATGCGAACCCGGTGCGGGTGCAGGCCGGCCTGACCGGCTTCGGCGGCGATGGCGAACTGCTGCAGGGCTGGCTGGCCGCCTTGCTGGGCGTGGCGCCGGGCGCGGTCACCTTGTGCAACGACATCGAGATCGCCTACCGCGCCAGCTTCGCGCCGGGCGAAGGTTACCTGGTCTATGCCGGCACCGGTTCGATCGGGGCCTTCATCGACGAGCACGACGTGTTCCACCGCGCCGGCGGCCGCGGCGTGGTGCTGGACGATGGCGGCGGCGGCTTCTGGATCGCGCGCGAAGCGCTGCGCCACATCTGGCGCAATGAGGACGAACGTCCTGGCTGCTGGCGGGATTCGCCGATGGCGCATGCCGTGTTCGAATACGTCGGCGGATCGGACTGGGCCGAATCGCGAAAGTTCATCTATCAAAGCGAGCGCGGGACGGTCGGCAAGCTGGCGCTGGCCGTCGCCGCCAGCGCGCAAAGCGATCCGGCGGCGCGCGCCATCCTGGCCGATGCCGGCCGCGAACTGGCGCGCCTGGCGTCGGCCTTGATCGCGCGCTTCGGGGCGCGTCCGGTGGCCTTGAGCGGACGCGCCGCCGAACTGCATCCGCTGATCGCCGACACCATGCGCGCAGCGCTGCCCCCGAATATCGACTTCGCGCAGACCGGATTGCGCGCCCACCACGCGGCCGCGCGCCTGGCGCTGGGTTGAACGACAAGAAACCACCAAGGAGAACAAGATGAAATCGATCGCCGCCTTACTCGCCCTGACCGTGCTGGCGGGCTGCTCCACCGTCCCGCGCTACGACACCACCTATACCGCCAAGGGCCAGTCGAGCCGGGCGCGCTTCCTGGTGCTGCATTACACGGTCGCCAACACGCCGAGCTCGATCAAGATCCTGACCGAGCAGCAGGTCAGCTCGCACTACCTGCTGACCGACGAGGCGACGCCGAAGATCTATCGCCTGGTCGACGAGAACCGCGCCGCCTGGCATGCCGGCAACTCGAGCTGGAAGAACTTCACCCAGCTGAACAACAGCTCGATCGGCATCGAGATCGTCAACGCCGGCTGGAAGGACACGCCGACCGGCCGCGTCTATGCGCCGTTCCCGCAGGCGCAGGTGGACGCCCTGGTTCCGCTGGTAAAAGACATTGTCCAGCGCCACGGTATCGCGCCCGAGAACGTGCTGGGCCACAGCGACATCGCGCCGCTGAGGAAGCAGGATCCGGGTCCGCAATTTCCGTGGCAGCGCCTGGCGCAAGAGGGCCTGGTGCTGTGGCCGGACGCCGCCCGCGTGGCGGCCGTGCGCCCGGCCTTCGACGCCCTGCTGCCCGACGTCGGCTGGTTCCAGCGCAAGCTGGCGACCCACGGTTTCGGCATTGTGCAAAGCGGCGTGTACGACGAAGCCACCCGCACCACGCTGGCGGCATTCCAGATGAAATACCGTCCGCTGGACATTTCCGGCAATCCGGACGCCGAGACGGCGGCGCTGCTCGAAGTGCTGACCACGCCGGCCGGCACTCCGCCGCCGCCGATGCCGGTGATCCCGGCCCAGCCGCTGCCGCTGCCGCAGCAAGCGCCGGCGCCCATGCCGGCGCCCATGCCGCCGGTCGGTACGCCAGTGCCGCCATCGGCGCCGGCCCCGACTGCCGAGCCGCTGCCGGGCGCGCTGGAGAACGTGCCGCCGACCGCGCCGGTGCCTGCGCCCGTGCCTGCCACGCCGCCAGTGAATACACCGTGACCCATCGCCGTACAGCAATTTTCGCTGTATCCTTCGCCCATCCACCCTGTGCGTATGCGGGGTGGGTTTTCTACTGAAGGATGAAGCAATGCGTCTGCGTCATATCGAGGTATTCCACGCCATCATGCAAGTCGGCACCATCAGCGGCGCCGCCCAGGTGCTGCATATCTCCCAGCCGGCGGTGACCAAGGTGCTGCAGCACGCCGAGCTGCAGCTGGGCATGCCGCTGTTCGAGCGCGTGCGCGGCAAGCTGTATCCCAAGCCGGAAGCGCACCGCCTGTTCGCCGAAACCGAGAAACTGAACCGCGACCTGCAGGGCATCCGCCGCCTGGCCGCCAGCCTCAAGGGCCGCGCGGTCGAGACCGTGCGCCTGGTGTCGACGCCGACCATCGCGGTCAGCGTGCTGCCGGTGGGGATGACGGCCTGGCGCCGCGATTTTCCCGAAACCCGTTGTGAGCTTGCAACGCATCACACGAGCGAGATCGTCAATGCGCTGCGCCTGGGCGAAGCCGACCTCGCGCTGTCGCTGCAGGATCCGCGCCATCCCGGCATCGTGGCCGAGCCGATCGCCCACGGCCTGCTGACCGTGGTGGCGCCCGCCGGCACCTGGACCGACGACGAATGCAAGAAGCCGATCTCGGCCGAAGACCTGAGCGGCGAACTGATCGGCCTGGCCGACCGCGATCCGCTGGGCGAGATGGTCGTCGCCGCCTGCGAGGCCCAGGGTGTGCAGCCGGTGTTCCGCACCGTGGTGCAGACTTACCAGATCGCGCGCTCGCTGGTGGAGGCCGGCGCCGGCACCGCCATCCTCGACCCGTTCACCGCCGCTTCGGCGGCCCCAAGCAAGGTGCAGTGCCGCCAGTGGTCGCCATCGATCCCGGTGCACCTGTACCTGCTCACCGCCAGCCATTCGCCCCTGTCGCACGGGGCGCGCGAGCTGGCTAACTGCATCGGCGCGACCGCGCGCGCCTGCCTTGAACAAAAGTAGACCATGACGCTTACCCTCGCCAGCGAGGACATCGCCGGCAGCCCCGAATTTCGCCACCTGGACAGCATCGCCGGCATCGACGTCGACCTGCGCTACGCCACGGCCAACAACTTCGTCGGACGCGACCTGTATTCGCCCTACGACTGCGCCTGGCTGCACGTCGAGGCGGCGGCGGCGCTCGAGCGCGCGGTGGCCTGGCTGGCCGTGCATGCGCCCGGCTTGAAGCCGCTGGTGCTGGACGCCCTGCGTCCGCAGCGCGTCCAGCAGCAGTTGTGGGATGCGCTCGAGGGCACCGACCTGCGCCTGTATCTGGCCGATCCGGCGCGCGGCTCGATCCACTCCTACGGCATGGCGCTCGACATCACCTTGCTCGATGCCGACGGCGTCGAACTGGACATGGGCACCGGCTTCGACGACATGACGGAGCTGTCGCATCCGGCGCTGGAAGAAGGCTTTTTGCTGGCCGGGCAACTGACCGAGCAGCAGCTGGCCAACCGCCGCCTGCTACGCACGGCGATGCTGCAGGCCGGCTTCCTGGGCATCAAGACCGAATGGTGGCACTTCGATTGCGGCGACCGCGACCTGGTGCGCGCGACCTTCCGCCGGGTGCTGTAGTTACGCGGCCAGCTCGACCGACTCGACCCGGTTGCGGCCGTTGCGCTTGGCCGCATACAGCTGCTTGTCGGCCGCCACGATCAGGTCGGGCAGGGTGACGCGCAGGTCGGCGCTGGCGAAATCGAAGGCGGCCACGCCGAAGCTGGCGCTGGTCGGCACCGGTTCGCCGTCGACCGTGAAGGTGCTGGCGGCGAAGGCATCGCGCAGGCGGTCGGCCAGGACGGTCGCCCCCGCCGGCCCGGTCTCGGGCAGGATCAGCAGGAATTCCTCGCCGCCGTAGCGCACCACCGCATCGACGCCCTGGCGCGTCATCCGCTGCAGCAGGGTGGCGAAGTTCTGGATCACGTGGTCGCCCTGGTGGTGGCCGAAGGTGTCGTTGATGTGCTTGAAGTGATCGATATCGCACAGCACCACCGAGACCGGATGGCCGAAGCGCCGCGCCCGCGCCAGCTCGGCGCCCAGCAGATGGTCGTTCAGGTAGTGGCGGTTGTAGCAGCCGGTGAGCTGGTCGCGCTCGGCCAGGCGCTTCAATTGCGTCTGCAGCCGGAATTCCTCGCGCGCCACCCGGTTGAAACGGCGCGCCGCCAGGATGCCGAAGGTGTTGATCATCGCCAGCAGCATGCCCATGGTGAGCAGGTCGGCCACCGGCCGCGGCGGCAGCAGGGTGTGCACCAGCGCCAGGAAGACGATGACGCCGCCGCTCGCGATCGCGGTGGCGTAGGCCAGCCGGTTCGGGATGTACAGGTAGATCACGACCTGGATCACCACCATCGACAGCGTATGCCAGTGCACCTCGTTCGGACGGGCCAGCGCGACCACCATGAAGCAGCCCAGCGACAGGATCTCGGCGCTCGACGCGGCCAGCCGGGTGCCGCGTATGGACAGCGGACGGCGATAGGCCAGCCAGGCGCAGACGCCGCCATTGAGGGCCACGCCCAGGCGCGCCGGCAGGGTCTCCCTGAGCGCGGTGTCCAGGCCCAGCGCCGCGATATCGGTCAGGAAGAAGAACTGGAAAAACACGACGCAGAACAGCAGCGTGAAGCCGAGCAGCGAGCGCGTACGGGGGAGCTGACTGTTCAGGAATTCGGTCTCGTCTGCGGCGCGCGCGAATTCTCCGGTCAGGGGATGGAATTTCATGGATGATCAGGACAGCCAAACTTGAAGGTCGGCAACGCGTCCTGCGGAGGCGGAACCGGAGCGCGGGACACACACCAGGCCGCTATTGTGTCAGCTTTTGCTATCGAAAACTAACGAATTATAGTAATTCGATAGTGACCTTGTTTCGACAGCATTGTTTACCTGTGCATTCCCGGTTCAGGGCGCCGCGCCCGAGCGCGCCACCCAGTCCACCAGCGTGTCGAGCACGATGCGTCCGCGGCCATTGCCGCTTTGCTCGCTGTTGATCATCGCCACGAACACGCAAGGAATGCCGCTCGCGTCCGGCACGTAGCCGGCCAGGGCGGTGACGTTGCGCAGCGAGCCTGTCTTGAGGCGCGCGCGGCCGGCGGCGGGGCTGTCCTGCAGGCGGCGGCGCATGGTGCCGTCGACCGCGCCGATCGGGATGCTGGACTGGAATTCCGGCGCCCAGGGGCTGCGCAGCCCGGCCTGCAACAGGCGCGCCATCTGCTGCGCGCTGATGCGCTCGATGCGCGACAGGCCGGAGCCGTTGTCGATCACGAAGCCGGTGTCGTCGATCTGCTTTTCGCGCAGCCAGGCGCGCACGGCGGCGTCGGCGCGGGCGAAGGTCGATTCCCCGGCCAGCGGCAGCGCCAGGCTGCCCGCCACCGGATCGGCCTGCAGGCTGCCCAGGCTCAGGAACAGGGTGCGCGCCAGCGCGTTGTCGGAAGGCTTGTTGGTGTCGCGCACCAGTTCCGGCAGCAGCCGCGACACGTGGGCGGCGAGCAGACGGGCGTCAAGCGGCGTCGCGCCGGTGATGGTGCGGCCGCTCAGCACGCCTCCTTGATCGCTCCAGGCCTGGCGCACCAGGCGGCTCACGTAATCGTCGCGATCGAGCACGTTGACGCCGTAGCTGCGGTTGCAGTTCTTCGGAAAGGTGCCGCGCAAGACCACCTTGATGCGGCCATCGGGCTGGCGCTGCGCCTCGGGCAGCTTCCAGCCGGCCTCCCATTGGGCGCAGTCGGCGTCGACCAGGGTCATCTCGGAGGCCACCGAGACCCGCTCCAGTTGCGGATGCATGCGCAGCCGCAGGGTTGACGCGGTGGAGCGCATGTCGAGCTGCAGCATGTTCTTGTTGACCAGCAGGGCGTCGGGGATCACGTTGTAATACGCTTCGGGCGACTCGTCGAACGGCGGCAGGCCGACATCCGGACGGTCCGGCTGGAACAGGGCGCGGTCGAGCACCAGGTCGCCCTCGATGCGTTCGATGCCCTCGTAGCGCAGCGCGCGCAGCATGTCGGCGATGTGTTCGCCGGATAAGTCGGCATCGGCGCCGCCCTTCATGTACAGGCTCCCGCGCAGCACGCCGTCCTCGACCTGGCCAGTGGTGCGCAGCTCGGTGCGGCCGCGGAAGGCGGGGCCCAGGCGTTCCAGGCCGACCAGGGTCGTCACCAGCTTCATGGTCGATGCCGGCTGCATCGGCAGGCCGGCCCGGTGTTCCAGCACGGTGGCGTCGCCGCGCAGCACCAGCACCCCGATCTCGTCCTGCCCGATGCCGTTCTGCTGCAGCGCCTGGGCCACCGGTTGCGGCAGCTGGGCGTGGGCGAACGAGATGCTCGTGAAGAGCGCGGCAAGAGCGAAGACGGAGCGTTGGAGCATGCTGTTCCTTTTAACCGAAGAAGAGATAGGCGACGAAGATGGCGGCGACGATGCCGATCAGGTCGGCCAGCAGGCCATAGCTGACCGCATAGCGGGTCTTGCGGATGCCGACCGAGCCGAAATACAGGGCGATGATGTAGAAAGTGGTGTCCGAGGCGCCCTGCAGGATGCTGGCCAGGCGGCCGACGAAGGAATCGACGCCGTAGGTATTGATCGCATCGATCATCATGGCGCGCGCGCCGCTGCCCGACAGCGACTTCATGAGCGCGGTCGGCAGCGCGCCGACGAAGTCGGTCTGCAGGCCGAGCGAGGCGAACACCCAGGCGAAGCCGTTCACGATCAGGCCCAGGATGCCGGAGTTGCGCACCACGCTGATCGCGACGATCATGCCGACCAGGTAGGGGATGATCTTGATCGCGGTCTCGACTCCGCCCTTGGCGCCTTCGATGAAGGCCTCGAACACGTTCACCTTTTTCATCAGGGCCCCGGTCATGAAGGCGGCGATCACCGAGAACAGCACCAGGTTGGCGACCACGGTCGACACCAGCTGGATCTGCGATTTATCGAGGAAGTAGGTAAAACTGAACACCATCGACGCGATCAGCGCGGCGGTGCCGCCGATCCAGGCAAAGACCACCGGGTCGAACATATTGATGCGCTGGCGGATGCCCACCGCGATGATGCTGAAGATGGTGGCGGTATAGGTGGCGATCAGGGTCGGGATGAAGATGTCGGCCGGATTGGCGGCGCCGAGCACCGCGCGCTGGGCCATGACGGCCAGCGGGATGATGGTCAGGCCGGAGGTCTGGATCACCAGGAACATCAGCTGGGCGTCGCTGGCCTCGTCCTTCTTCGGGTTGATCGACTGCAGGCTTTCCATCGCCTTCAGGCCGAAGGGCGTGGCGGCGTTGTCCAGCCCCAGCATATTGGCCGAGAAGTTCATCACCATGTGGCCATTGGCCGGATGGTCCCGCGGCACGCCGGGGAAGATGCGCGAAAAGAAGGGCGCGATCACGCGCGCGAACAGGTTGATGGCGCCGGCCTTTTCGCCGACGTTCATGATGCCCAGCCAGAAGGTCATCACGCCGGCGAGCGGCAGGGCGATGTCCATCACGGCCATCTTGGCCGAGTCGAAGGTGCCGTCGATGATGCGCTTGAAAATCTCGGTATCGCCGAGGAACAGCCATTGGAATAGCGCTGCGATGAAGCCGACGAGGAAGAAGCCAGTCCAGATGTAATTGAGTGCCATGAAGTAGGTCGCTGCTGGGTATCGCACGATTGTGCAGTGGACAGGGGCTGAGGGCAAGCCGCGTGGATGAAAGAATGCAGCCGCACCATGTGCAAAAGTTATGAGCGTTGCCTCGGGCAGGGCGCCGGCCTATGATACGCAACGCCCAACACGCCCCGCCGTCATGACATTCCGCTACGCCGCCGCCCTTGTATTCACCCTGTCCTGCCTTGGTGCGCAGGCGGCCGGAGCCCAGGCGCAGCCGCCGGCGCAGTCGGAGCAAAAAGTGCTGCGCATGTTCCTGTCCACCAGCGAAACGGGGCTCGACCCGGCGATGGCGTCCGACAACGCCACCCTGTCGCTGCTGGAAAACCTGTTCGATCCGCTGCTGCGCTACGACTACCTGGCGCGGCCGGCCAAGCTGCGGCCGAACACGGTAACTGCGATGCCCCAGGTGAGCGCCGACGGCCTGACGTATACCTTCCGCATCCGCCCCGGCATCCATTTCACGCCCGACCCGGCCTTCAAGGGCGTGAAGCGCGAAGTCACCGCCGCCGACTATGTCTACAGCCTCGAGCGCCTGCGCGACCCGTCGCTCAGGTCGCCCTGGTCGTATATGCTCGAAGGCAAGCAGGTGGAGGCGGTCGACCGCTACACCCTGCGCATCCGCCTGGCCGCGCCCGACAACAACTTCCTGTTCTATCTCGCCACCCCGGCCACCGGCGTGGTGGCGCGCGAGGTGATCGAGGCCTATCCGGGCCAGGCCGGCAACCATCCGGTCGGCACCGGCCCCTTCATGGTCAAGGAATGGAAGCGCAGCGACCGCATCGTCCTGCTGGCGAATCCCTATTCGACGGCCGTGTTCCATGCCACGCCGGGAGACGACCCGGAAGACCGGGCGATTGCCGCCGCCCTGAACGGAAAACGCCTGCCGCGGGTGGACCGGATCGACGTGAAGATCGCCGAGGAATTCCAGGGCCGCATGCTGGGCTTCCTGAATGGCGAATACGACTACCTGGAACAGATTCCCGAATCGATGACCGAGATGGTGGTGCGCGATGGCGAACTCAAACCCGAGCTGGCGGCGCGCGGCATCGTGCTGTCGCGCTTCCCGGTGCTGCAGACCTATTACATGTGGATGAACATGAACGACCCGGTGGTCGGCGGCTACGGAAAGGACAGGGTAGCGCTGCGGCGCGCGATCTCGATGTCGTATAACAGCGCGGAAGACATCGCGCTGCTCAAGAAGGGATTCGCGATCAAGGCCGAATCGCCGCTGCCGCCGAACGTGCTCGGCTACGATCCGGATTACCGCAGCCCGGTGCCCTACAACCCGGCGCTGGCCAACGCGCTGCTGGACCGCCATGGCTACGACGGGCGCGATGCCGATGGTTTCCGGCGCGCGCCTGGTGGCAAGCCGCTGACGCTCACGATGCACAGCGAAGCCACCGTCGGCGGCCGCCTGCGCGACGAGTTGTGGAGAAAATGCCTGAACGCGATCGGCCTGCGCGTGGTGTTCAAGTCGGACAAGAAGACCGAGATCATCAAGGCGTCGCGCCTGGGCACGGTGCAGATGTTCGAAAGTAACTGGATTGCCGACTTCCCCGACGGCGACAATTTTTACCAGCTGCTGTACGGACCCAATGCGGGCCGCGCCAACTACGCGCGTTTCAACCTGCCCGAGTACAACGTGCGCTACGAAAGAGCGCGTCTGCTCGGCGATGGTGCGCAGCGCAACCAGCTGTATTTCGAGATGAATCAGCTCATCCACGCCTATAACCCATGGGTGCCGTTGACCCATGTGCTGTCCGGCGACCTGCGTCATCCGTGGTTGAAAAACTACAAACGGCATCCGGTCGAATTCACGACCTGGCGTTACCTCGATGTCGATGTTGCGCAAAGAGCACGCTCCGCCAGAGCTAAGCGATAGATTCCGTTAGTTTTTCCTAAATAAAATATTCCTGCTGGTTATACTGCCCTCCAGATAATTCATTGGCACCTGAGATTTTTGTGGGCGTACTCTGAATTCACAACATAACGTAATGCTAAGAGCGAACTAGCCATTACGAAGAGAGCAGGCCAGGCGCCGCACCCCTGCGGTGCACCAGACTGGCCCAAGACCGCCAAGGGAAACGTTAGGAGAAACACGGTGAAATTAAAAGAGCTGGCACAGTGGATGGCCTTGATGGGCGCTGCCGCCCCGATCGTGGCACAAGCGCAGGCACAGGCGGAAGCGTCGATGCAGCGGGTGGAAATCACCGGCTCGAGCATCAAGCGCATCGCCAAGGAAGGTGCGCTGCCGGTTGAAATCATTTCGCGCAAACAGCTCGAGGACCAGGGCATCGTGACGGCCGAGCAGCTGATCGCGACCCTGAACGTCAACGGCAACGGTTCCGACAACCTGGCGTCGAACGCCGACGTGACGTCCGGCGCCCAGCGCGGCAACAACGGCGCCTCGAGCGCCAACCTGCGCGGCCAGGGTTCCGATTCGACCCTGGTGCTGCTCAACGGCCGCCGCGTCGCGACCCACGGCATGAAGGGCTCGGCGGTCGACCTGAACTCGATCCCGATGGCGGCGGTCGAGCGCGTCGAAGTGCTGAAGGACGGCGCCTCGGCCGTGTATGGCACCGACGCGATCGGCGGCGTGATCAACTTCATCCTGCGCAAGAACTACAAGGGCCTGGAAGCCCAGGCCTTCACCGACATCGCCGAAGAGAGCGGCGGCGAAATCGGCCGCGCCACCATCACCGGCGGCTGGGGCGACCTCGACACCCAGGGCTGGAACGTGCTGGTGACGGCCGCGCACAGCGAGAACAAGGCGCTGCGCGGCGACCAGCGTGATTTCGTGAATACCTTCCAGCCGAACCGCGGCGTGTCGGTCGATACCCGCGGCACGCCGAGCGGCAACATCTTCGCCACCACCCTGGCGCCGACCCTGCTGTCGCGCACCGGCACCGGTCCGACCATCCCGGGCGGCGGCACCGTGGCCTACAACGGCATCAGCCTGCTCGACCTGCCGGGCGGCCCTGGCTGCGACAGCATCGACGGCATGGGCGCCTACGACGAGAAGCTCTGGGATTCGCCGGGCGCCGCCTATGGCTGCGCCTGGGATACCGGCCGCGCCGCCGTGCTGCAGCAGCCGGTCAAGAATTCGAATGCGCTGGCGCGCGCCACCTTCCGCATGGGCGAGCACGAGTTCTATGCCGAAGGCGTGGCCTCGCGCGTCGAAGTAGCCAAGCGCTTCTCGCCGAATCAGATTTCTCCTTCCGCCTCGACCTTCGGTCCGACCTCGTTCTACCCAAGCACCGGCGCCGCCTACGACGACGTGTACAACGCGCTGGTCAAGGTCTTCCCGAGCATCTCGGCCAACTACGGCCTGCCGATCGCCTACCGCTGGCGCTGCATGGAGTGCGGCAACCGCGAGATCGAGACCGAGACCAAGGCCGGCCGCCTGCTGCTGGGCGCCGACGGACCATTGAGCCTGTTCGGCAAGCGCTACGACTACCGCGTGGGCCTGTCGCGCGCCTTCAGCGAATCGGATTCGACGCTGGGCACCGGCTACAACTACACCCGGGCGCTGGCCGACGTGCTGGGTTCGGGCATCGTGAACCCGTTCCTGCTGCCGGGCCAGAGCCAGAGCCAGGAAGCGATCGACGCGATCCGCGCCACCTCGGCCGCCGGCGTGGTGATGTATGGCGGCAAAGTGACCATGACGCAGTTCGATGCCGCGATTTCGGGCGAACTGTTCAACCTGCCGGCCGGCCCCGTCATGGCCGCGCTGGGCACCGACCTGCGCCGCGAGGAATACAAGTTCAATGGCGACCGCCGCGCCGCCGACGCGCGTCCGGCGATCCTGAACGCGCCGTTCGACGACGTCAACGCGCTCGACCAGGTCAAGCGCGACATCAAGGCGATCTACGCCGAGGTGCTGGTGCCGGTGACCCAGGCGCTGGAACTGACCTTCGCCATCCGCCGCGACGACTACACGGGCTTCGGCGCCACCACGAATCCGAAGGTGTCGTTCCGCTACCAGCCGATCCCGCAACTGATGTTCCGCGGCTCGTACAACGAAAGCTTCCGCGCACCGTCGTTCAACCAGCTGTTCAACGGCGTGACCGAGTCGCCGTATGCAGGCAAGGATCTGGCCGACCCGGCCACCTGCCCGATCGGCCGCGTCGATTCCACCGTGCCGGGCTGCGATGCCGTCAATCCGATCACGCTGACCGGTGGCAAGAATACGCTGGGACCGGAAACCGCGAAACAGGGCAGCCTGGGCGTGGTGTTCGAGCCGACCAACTACTTCTCGGCCAATGCCGACCTGTGGGAGATCCGCAAGTACGACACGATCGACTCGTTCAACGTGGCGACCATGGTCGAGAACTACAATCTGTTCCAGGACCAGTTCTTCCGCGACCCGGCCGGTAACCTGGTGGCGATCGACCAGCGCTGGCTCAATGCCGGCGAGCGCATCACGCGCGGCGTCGAAGTCGGCGCCCGCCTGAACGGCAAGTTCAGCACCGGCGCCGTGTGGACCGTGGGCCTGGACGGCTCGCGCCTGCTCGAGAAGAAGTCGCGCGCCACGAAGAACTCGGAATTCGGCGAAAGCGAAGTGGGCCGCTTCCTGTTCACCGGCGACCTGGGCCTGAAGTGGAAGCATAGCGCCTACGTCACCTACAAGCAGGGCAACTGGAGCGGCATGCTGCAGAACATCTACCGTTCGGGCTATGAAGACCAGGTGCTGCCGGGCGTGGCCAGCGGTCGCATCGTGCCGTCGAACTACAGCAGCAAGGTCGACGACTATTCGATCTTCAACCTGTCGGTGAACTACACGGGCTTCCAGAACCTGACCCTGACCGCGGGCGTCAAGAACCTGCTGGACGAAGATCCGCCGTTCGCGATCACCTACGACAGCAACACCGGCGCCGGCAGCAGCTGGGAACCGCGCGTCGCCGATCCACGGGGCCGCTCGTTCACCCTGATGGCCAACTACAAGTTCTTCTGATTGGCCTACACTGAGGGCCCGCGCCATGGAGGTTTTCGGCCTCCCGGCGCGGGCCTTTGTTCATCTGGAGTCCTGCCTCACGCATGAAGATCAGCCGTCGCAGCTTTGGCGCCATCGCCGCCGCCTTGTCCCTTGCCTTGCCCGGCCTTGCCGCAGCGCGCCAGCACCCCTCACGCCCCATGAAAAAACTCATCAAACCACCGCGCCTGAAGCGCGGCGACACCGTCGGCCTGATCGCGCCCGGCGGTTATACCAACGACCGCGCCATCGAGAAGGCGGTGCGCAATATCGAAGCGCTGGGTTTCAAGGTCAAGACGGGCGCCTATCTGCGCGAAGTGTTCGGCAACTATGCCGGCTCGGTGCAGCAGCGCCTGGCCGACCTGCATGCGATGTTCCTCGATCCGGAAGTGAAAGCGATCTGGCCGATCCGCGGCGGCTCGGGCTGCATCTCGCTGGTCTCGAGCCTCGACTACGAGCTCATTCGCCGCAACCCCAAGGTCCTGGTCGGCTATTCAGACATCACGGCGCTGCATCTCGCGATTTTTAAACAGACCGGCCTGGTGACCTTCCACGGCCCGGTGGCCTCGTCGACGATGACGGCGTATTCGAGCCAGCACATGATGGCGGTGCTGACCGAGCCGCAGGCAGGCTACACGATCCCGATGTCGCACGAGAACGCGCAGCGCGCCGCGAGCGAGCCGCATTTCGGCGTCCACACCTTCACCCACGGCGTGGCCACCGGTCCGCTCATGGGCGGCAACCTGTCGCTGGTGGCGGCGCTGGCCGGCACGCCGTATGCGGCCGACATCGCGGGCAGCATCCTGTTCCTGGAAGAGGTGAACGAAGCGCCGTACCGGATCGACCGCTGGATGACCCAGCTCGACCTGGCGGGCGGCTTCAAGAACGCGGCGGCGCTGGTGGTGGGCATTTGCGAGAACTGCGGGCCGGAGCACGAAGACATTTCATTGACGCTGGAGCGGACCCTGGGCCTGCACCTGCATCCGCTGACGATTCCGGCGGTGTCGGGCTATTCGATCGGGCATATCCGCAACCAGTTCACCCTGCCGATGGGGATCCAGGCGCGGATCGATACACGGGCGCAGACGATCACGCTGCTGGAGCCTGCCGTTACCTGACGCGCCGGCTCATCATGACCGAGCCGTGCGATTCGCCATCGATGCGGTACAGGTCGGGCACCTCGCCCGTGACGACGAAGCCGGCGCGTTCGTACAGCCGGCGCGCGGGGAGGTTTACCGACAGCACGTCGAGGTCGACCCATTCGAGCGGCGGCGTGGCGGCAGCCCAGGCCAGCGCCGTCTCGACCAGTTGCCGGCCCAGTCCAAAGCGCCGGTAGTCGCGCTGCACCCCCATGCCCAGCAGCGCGCGGTGGCTGGAAGCTGGATCGGACCGCGCGCGCAGGTCGACATGGCCCGCGATCGCCCCCAGCGTGTCGAGCGCGATCCACATATGGCGCCAGCCCGGCTGGCCGAACGGCACCGAGAAGCTGGCCGCGAAGGCCGCCGCCTTCTCGGGCGGCACGCGCGACTGGAGGCGCGACAGCGGCTGGAACAGCGGCATGCCGCCGCGGCCATTTTCCTGCAGCTGGTCGTCGAGATACTGGAACAGCTGCGCCAGCCGCTCGGGCTCGAGCGGCACGATCCGCAGTAAGGGCAGGCTCACAGCGCGCGCGCGATCAGGATCTTCTGGATATCGCTGGTGCCTTCATAGATCTGGCACACGCGCACGTCGCGGTAGATGCGCTCGACCGGGAAGTCGGCCACGTAGCCATAGCCGCCGAACACCTGCATCGCGCTCGACACCACGTTCTCGGCCATCTCTGACGCGAACAGCTTGGCCATCGCCGCCTCCTTCAGGCAGGGCAGGCCCGCATCCTTCATCGCGGCGGCGTGCAGGATCAGCTGGCGCGCGGCTTCGATCTTCATCGCCATCTCGGCCAGGCGGAACTGCACCGCCTGGTGCTCGAAGATCGGCTTGCCGAAACTCTCGCGTTCCTTCGCATAGCCGAGCGCCGCCTCGTAGGCCGCGCGCGCCATGCCGACCGATTGCGAGGCGATGCCGATGCGGCCGCCCTCCAGCCCGGACAGGGCGATCTTGTAGCCCATGCCTTCCTCGCCGATCAGGTTGGCCGCCGGGATACGGCAGTTGTCGAACACGATCTGCGCCGTGTCCGACGAGTGCTGGCCCATCTTCTGCTCGATGCCGGCCACGATGTAGCCGGGCGTATCGGTCGGCACCCAGAAGGCGCTGATGCCCTTCTTGCCGGCCGCCTTGTCGGTGACGGCCATGACGATGGCCACGTCGCCATGCTTGCCGCTGGTGATGAACTGCTTGGCGCCGTTGATGACGTAGCTGTCGCCGTCACCGCCTTTGTCACGTACTGCTGTGGTGCGCAGCGCCGCCGCATCGCTGCCGGTGTGCGGTTCGGTGAGGGCGAAGGCGCCCAGCAGCTCTCCCTGGGCGAGAGGGCGCAGCCAGCGTGCTTTTTGCTCTTCGTTCGCATACATCATGGCGATGCTGCACACGGGGCAGTTGTTGACCGAGATGATGGTCGAGGTGCCGCCGTCGCCGGCCGCGATCTCTTCGAGCACCAGCGCCAGCGACACGTAGTCCAGGCCCGCGCCGCCATACTGCTCCGGCACCGCCACGCCGAAGGCGCCCAGGGCCGCCAGTTCCTTCAGTTCCTCTTTCGGGAAATGGTGTTCGCGGTCCCAGCGCGCGGCGTTGGGGGCCAGGCGCTCCTGCGCAAAGCTGCGCAGGGCGTCGCGGATCATCTGGTGTTCTTCGCTCAGGATCATGGTGTCTCGTGTGTCTTTTTATGTGTAGTGATTGCCTACCAGGCGATGGCGGCGCCGTCGTGGTTCAGGAAGCTGCCGTTGGCGCTGGCGTCCACCTTCGCCAGGGTAGCGCGCAGGTCGCGCACGCTGTGCTCCGGCGTCAGGCTGGCGCCCGAACCGCCCATATCGGTCTGGACCCAGCCCGGATGGAAGGCGACGCAGGTGACGCCTTGCGCGCCATAGGTGATCGACGCGTCCTTCAGCACGGAGTTGAGCGCCGCCTTGCTGGCGCGGTACAGCGTGCCTTCGGTGCCCGTGCGCTCTCCGATCGATCCCATGCGCGAGGAAACCACCGCCAGCTTGCCGCGCGTGTCGGCCAGCAGCGGGCCGATGATGGGGATCAGTCGCATCGCGGCCAGCACGTTGGTGTGCATGACGGCGTCGAATTCCGGGCCGGTCGGGAAGCTGCCGTGATCCGGGCCGTAGACACCCGCCACCAGCCAGGCGCTATCGATCTTTTCATCGTCCAGGCGCCAGCCGAGCGCGGCGATCGATTCGGCGCTCGTGACGTCCAGCTGGTGCGCCACTGCGCCCATATGAACCAGCTCGTCGCAATCTTCCTGCTTGCGCGCAGTGGCGATGACGCGCCAGCCGTCCGCGCGGTACTGGCGGACCATTTCGTGGCCGATGCCGCGCGAGGCGCCGATGATCAGTGCGGTTGGCATGATGAACTCCCTGTGAACGGTTGAATCCTCAATGTTCGCATGGTTCGTTCATCATTGCCGCGCTGGTCGAAGGATTACACCAGCTCGATCGCCATCGCGGTGGCCTCGCCGCCGCCGATGCACAGCGAAGCCACGCCGCGCTTGCCGCCGCTGCGCTTGAGCGCGCCGAGCAGGGTGACGATGATGCGCGCGCCGGAGGCGCCGATCGGGTGGCCCAGCGCGCAGGCGCCGCCGTGGACGTTGACCTTGCCATGCGGGATGTCGAGGTCGCGCATGGCGGCCATCGGCACCGCGGCGAAGGCTTCGTTGATCTCGAACAGGTCGACGTCGCCGGCCGTCCAGCCGGTCTTCTTGAAGAGCTTGTGCATCGCGCCGATCGGGGCGGTGGTGAACAGGTTCGGCTCCTGCGCGTGGGTGGCGTGGCCCAGCACGCGCGCGATCGGCGTCAGTCCCAGTTCCTTGGCCTTCGATTCGCGCATCATCACCAGCGCGGCGGCGCCGTCGTTGATCGACGACGACGAGGCGGCGGTCACGGTGCCATCCTTCTTGAACGCAGGCTTGAGCGACGGGATCTTGTCGACCTTGGCCTTGAGCGGGCCTTCGTCCTTGTCGATCACGGTGTCGCCGGCGCGGCTGGTGACGCTGACCGGGGCGATTTCCCAGTCGAAGCCGCCCTCGAGGCTGGCGGCCTGCGCACGCTTGACCGAGGCGATCGCGAACGCGTCCTGCTCCTCGCGCGTGAACTGGTACGTCGCCACGCACTCTTCGGCGAAGGTGCCCATCGAGCGGCCTTCGCCGGTCTTCTCGTTGCGCGAGTAGGCGTCTTCCAGGCCGTCGAGCATCATGTGGTCGAACATCGGCGCGTGGCCGATGCGGTAGCCGCCGCGCGCCTTCGGGATCAGGTAGGGCGCATTGGTCATCGACTCCATGCCGCCGGCGACCACGATGTCGGCGCTGCCGGCCACCAGCTGGTCGTGGGCGAAGATGGCGGCCTGCATCGCCGAGCCGCACATCTTGGACAGCGTGACGGCGCCGGTCGACAGCGGCAGCCCGGCCTTGATCAGCGCCTGGCGCGCCGGGGCCTGGCCCTGGCCCGCCATCAGGCAGTTGCCGAAGTAGACGTGCTCGACCGCGTCAGGGGCGACGCCGGCGCGCTCGACCGCGGCCTTGATCGCCACCGCGCCGAGGTCGCTCGCGGTCTTGGAAGAAAAATCGCCCTGGAAGGCGCCCATCGGGGTGCGCGCTGCGCCGACGATGACGACTGGATCGTTCATGGTATCTGTCTCCAATGAAGGGTTACATGGTTTCGCCGAACAGCTCGCGGCCGATCAGCATGCGACGGATTTCGCTGGTGCCGGCGCCGATCTCGTACAGCTTGGCGTCGCGCCACAGGCGGCCGACCGGGTATTCGTTGATGTAGCCGTTGCCGCCCAGGGTCTGGATCGCTTCGCCCGCCATCCAGGTGGCCTTTTCGGCGCTGTACAGGATGGCGCCGGCGGCGTCCTTGCGCAGGGCGCGCACTTGTTCCGGCATCGTTGCGCGGTCGCAGGCCTGGCCCACGGCATACACATAGGCGCGGCAAGCCATCATGGTCGAATACATGTCGGCGATCTTGCCCTGCATCAGCTGGAACTCACCGATCGCCTGGCCGAACTGCTTGCGCTCGTGGATGTACGGCACCACGGCGTCCATGCAGGCCGACATGATGCCCAGCGGGCCGCCGGACAGCACGGTGCGTTCGAAGTCCAGCCCCGACATCAGGACGTTGACGCCCTTGCCGACGCCGCCCAGCACGTTTTCCACAGGTACTTCGCAATCCTGGAACACCAGTTCGCCGGTGTGCGAGCCGCGCATGCCCAGCTTGTCCAGTTTCTGCGCGATCGAGAAGCCCTTGAAGCCTTTTTCGATCAGGAAGGCGGTCATGCCGCGCGGGCCCGCCTCGAGGTCGGTCTTGGCGTACACCACCAGGGTGTCGGCATCCGGACCGTTGGTGATCCACATCTTGTTGCCGTTCAGGACGTAACGATCGCCCTTGAGGTCGGCGCGCAGCTTCATGCTGACCACGTCGGAACCGGCATTCGGCTCGGACATCGCCAGCGCGCCGACGTGCTCGCCCGAGATCAGTTGCGGCAGATAGCGACGTTTTTGTTCCTCGGTGCCGTTGCGCTTGATCTGGTTGACGCACAGGTTCGAATGGGCGCCGTAGGACAGGCCGACCGAGGCCGAGGCGCGCGAGATTTCTTCCATGGCCACGATGTGCGCCAGGTAACCCATATTGGCGCCGCCGTATTCCTCGCCGACGGTGATGCCCAGCAGGCCCAGTTCGCCCATCTTCTTCCACAAGTCCATCGGGAACTGGTCGCTGCGGTCGATCTCCGCCGCGCGCGGGGCGATTTCGCTCGCCGCGAATTGTTGGACTGCTTCGCGCAGCGCGGCGATGTCTTCGCCATGGTCAAAGGTCAAGCCTGGGAGATGCAGCATGTCGTCCTCACGGTGAACGGTGGTTGGGCAGAGTGGGCAGCCAGTGAAGGAATATCATACTCGCCTGTTACGTTAACGTAAACGTAAAGTGAAGTGGTCTACGACAGCCTCTTCAACCGGCGACAAGCCCGCCGCACCAGCACGGACGTCACGCTGATGAGAATGACAATAAATGCATTCACCAAGAATAAATGTCTGGTTATTGAACAGGGTAGAAAACGGCGATTCTACGATTCTTAAAAGGCAGAAAAGGAATGGGGCAGATTGATAAATGTTAAATGTGGTATTTACACCATAAGGTGGCCATCGAGTCGCCTTTGTTGTTATCCTCAAACAACGCACTACGTCATATCGCCACGGATGAAAAATAAAGATTTTTTTATGGCAATATGTGGTTGTTTTCTTTGCTGGATCTTATTGCCCGTTCAGCGCTCGCAAAGCCTTAGTGATGCTCCCAGCCAATCCAGAACAATGCGCTCGACAGGGGAGCAGACATGGTCCGGGTCGCGCCGCGGTCTGGGCGCCGAACAGGGGGGAATAACGGGAAGGAGGTCGAGGAAATTCTGTCGCGTACAAAGTTCTGATGGCTGCCAATCATAGCTGGAGACAAACCATGAAAACGCTATTGCTTATCCTATTGCTGTCAACGAGTGCCACCTTTGCGTTCGCCAATACGGCGCATTACGAATTGAAGGTTTGGCAGAGCAATAATCAGAATCTCAAGAGTATCGGGAAATACGCGACATTGGGTCAATGCCGGACGGCGCTCGCCGAATTCCGCAAGGCTAATTCAGGATGGGCGGGGGGATGCTTCAATATCTAGTTCACGAGATCGTTCCGACTCCTGGAACCGGAACCCTGAACAGCATGCATGCAATCCGCACGGCGTCGATCGCCATTGCGGATTGAATGTCTTCGTGCTGCGACAGTTGAGTTGATCAACCACTTTTGATCGGCTGAATCACTGCAGGCCTTGCCGCGGACCAGGCGAATGTCACGCCGTGTCGCGCGCCGCCTCGTCCTCGCTCAGCAGGCGACGGCATTCTTCCTCGTGGGCCGAAATCTCTTCCAGCGCCATCTCGATGTCAGCGCGCTGCTGTTCCAGGGTCAGACGCTGCTGGGCCAGCACGCCCAGGAAGCGGTTGATCTGTGCCACGGTGTCCCTTGGCGACTCATACATGTCGACGATGCTCTTAATTTCGGACAGCGTCAGGCCGAGGCGCTTGCCGCGCAGGGTCAGTTTCAGGCGGGTGCGGTCGCGCGGGGTGTACACGCGGTTGCGTCCGCCCACGCCTTCGCGCTTGGGGCTGAGCAGGCCCTGGTCTTCATAAAAACGGATCGCCCTTGCGGTGATGTCGAATTCGCGCGCCAGTTCGGCAATGGTATAGGTAGTGGGCATGAGATTTAAGGCAATTGGGAAACGCTGGCGGAATCGCTTAGAATCGAAAAATGATACCGTGATTGCCGTTTACGTTAACTGTCGGTTTCGCCACATTGTAGCGCGGTCCACCGACCCGGAAAATGAAAAGAATGCCATGAATGCCCTCGAAGCCCAGCTGGATTATCCATTTGGCGACACCATCCCTGTTCCCGGCGCCGTGCACGAGGTCATGCCGGGCCTGCGCTGGGCGCGCATGCCGTTGCCGTTTGCGCTGGACCATGTCAATGTGTGGCTGCTGGAAGACGAACTCGAGGAGCGGCGCGGCTGGAGCCTGGTCGATACCGGCGCCAGCACCGACGCCACCCGCGCCGCCTGGGAACAGGTATTGGCCGGGGGGCTGGATGGCCGGCCGCTGCTGCGCCTGATCGCGACGCATTGTCATCCCGACCACGTCGGCCTGTCCGGCTGGCTGTGCACGCGTTTTGGGGCGCCGTTCTGGACCACCACCGGCGAGTTCGGCTTCATGCGCATGATGGCGGCGGCGCTGCCGGGCGTGGATGGGCCGTCGGCCATTCCCCATTTCGAACGCCACGGCCTGGTCGATGCGGCGATGCTGGACCAGATGCGCAGCCGCCGCAATTACTATCCTTCGCTGGTGCCGTCGGTGCCGCAAGCCTATACCCGGCTGCAGGATGGGCAGGTCGTCACGATCGGCGGCCAGGCGTGGCGCGTGATCACCGGCTTCGGCCACTCGCCGGAACATGCTTCGCTCTACTGCGCGGCGCTGAACGTGCTGGTCTCGGGCGATATGGTGTTGCCGCGGATCTCGACCAATGTCTCGGTATTCGCGGTCGAGCCCGAGGGCAATCCGCTCCAGCTCTATCTCGACTCACTGTCGAAATTCGCCGACCTGCCCGAGGACGTGCTGGTGCTGCCGTCGCACGGCAAGCCCTTCCGCGGCCTGCATACCCGCATCGCCCAGCTGCGCGAGCACCACACGGCGCGCCTGGCCGAGGTGATCGCGGCCTGCGCCGCGCCACGCTCGGCGACCGACATCGTGCCGATCATGTTCCGGAGGCCGCTCGACGCGCACCAGCTCAGCTTTGCGCTGGGCGAGGCGCTGGCCCACCTGCACAAGCTGTGGCGCGACGGTCGCCTACGCCGCATGATTGGTCACGACGGCGTAGTGAGATTTCAACAAATCTAACATTTAAATTGTAACCATTGGATACAATTTTTTTGGTACGTGCATTCCAGTCATCCTGTCTAAGTAATGGTGCGTAGACTTATTCATTTCGAATAATAGAAAATTTTGTGGAAATCCTACTTGGCTGTATTGCTGTTGGGTATTAGTTGCACTGAGCGTAAAAACTCTTAAAAAACCACATCATTGTTACATTTTAGTTGTATGATTTGGACCCCATGGCTTCTCATCCGCAAGGGATGGAGAAGCCGCCCGTCCAGTCTCAACAACCCAGTATCACGATGAATTCAACGAATGAACGGGAGAGCTTCAGTGAGCGACTGCAGCAGGCCCTGAAGAACGCACACTACTCGCCCGACAGTCCGACCCGCCTTGCCCGAGAATTTAATATCCGCTTCGAAGGCCGTCCGATCACGGTTCACGCGGCCCGTAAATGGCTGGTAGGCGAAGCCATTCCCACCCAGGAAAAGCTGCGCATGATCGCCCAGTGGCTGGGCGTGCCGGCCGACTGGCTGCGCTTCGGCGGCGCCGAGCAGGCCGCCAGCCTTGACGCCGCCAACGGTGGTGGCGCTCGCTTCGAATCGGCCGACGTCAAACTGATCGCCGACCTGCAGCGCCTGGATGAACACCACCGCCAGCTGGCGCGCGAGTTCATCCGCATGCTGGTGCGCATGAACCACCAGAAAGCGGAAGCAAAGTAAGCCTGCCCCGCAGGGGCTTGCACTTTTCGTCATGCCGGGCCGCACAAACGGCCGCAGCTGGGTCATAATCTGTTCAGGTGGCAGCATGTCCGCCACCGCCCCAGGTCTACCCAGGAGCAGCTGACGCATGCGAAACAACTACGCCAATACCGCCCAGCTCAAGGATTTGATGACGGCGCCCCCCATGACGGCAGCGCGTCATGCCGAGGTCATGCGAGAACGCAATGCCCGGCGCCGAATGCTTGAAGAGGCGCGCGAGTTGAAGAAGTCCCAAGACAAGTACGACGACAAACGCTGAACGCGTGCGCCGGCAGGACGCTGGCGCGCGTTCAGGCGTCTTGTTCGCCCTTCATGCCGCCCCAGCGGGCGGCCTGGGCATTCTCTATCCCTAATAAATCCACGACACGGTCCACCGTGTGCTCGACCATGTCCGCGATCGTCGCCGGCCGATGATAGAAGCTGGGCAGGGGAGGGAAGACGATGCCGCCCATTTCGGTCACGGCCGTCATATTGCGCAAGTGGGCCAGGTTGAAGGGCGTTTCGCGCACCATCAGGACCAGGCGCCGGCGTTCCTTGAGGATCACGTCGGCCGCGCGTGTCACAAGGTTGTCAGAAAAACCATGCGCGACCGCTGCCAGCGTTTTCATCGAACAGGGGGCGATCACCATGCCGTCGGTCTGGAACGAGCCGCTGGCGATCGAGGCGCCGACGTCGCGGTTGCGGTGGACGACGTGGGCCAGCGCTTCGGCGTCGCGCCGCTGCAGGCCGAGTTCCTGGTGCAGGGTGAGGGAGGCGGCGTCGGAAACGACCAAGTGGGTCTCGACGCCCGGGGCGCCGTGCAGCCGCCGCAGCAGCTGCACGCCGTAGGTCGCGCCGGTCGCGCCGGTGATGGCGATGATAATCCGGCGCGGACGTTCGGCCATGCGCTCAGCCGTTCTTCAGCAAGGTCTGCAGTTCGCCGGATTCGTACATCTCGTTCATGATGTCGGTGCCGCCGATGAACTCGCCCTTCACGTACAGCTGGGGAATGGTCGGCCAGTTCGAGTAGTCCTTGATGCCCTGGCGAACTTCGGCGTCGTCCAGCACATTGACGGTGGCAACGTTGTCAACACCGCAGGCTTTCAGGATCTGGATGGCGCGGCCCGAGAAGCCGCACTGCGGGAACTGGGCGGTGCCCTTCATGAACAGCACGACCGGGGTGGAGGTCACGGTTTCTTTGATCCAGGTTTGCACGTCGCTCATTTGATTTTGCCTTTGAAGAAAAGGAATAAGTAGATGGCGACATTCTATAACGACTTGGCCGACAAAGTTGGCCAAGTCGCCCCCACGCAGGTGGTGGGCCAAGTTCATATCGCCGTCGACCGCCGGTGGTCTGCGGTATCATCGACCAGTTAAAGATTACCAAGAAACACGATGAAGACGTTTGCTACCTTGCCTCCAGTGGCCATGTGGGTGTTCGCGGCCGTGCTGGGGCTGCCCGCCTTGTTCGATATCGCCAGCGCCCTCTCGCGTGGCTGGTTCGCCGGCATCTTCTTCGCGCTCGGGCCGCTGATGATGGCGCTGTACCTGGCCTGGTGCGCATTGCAGCGCCGGGCCGGCCGCACGGCGCTGCTGGCGTCGCCGCGCGTCACCCTGATCGGCTACATCTGCTTCGGCGCCTTCGTCGGCAGCTTCCTGGTGAAGATCATGACCCAGGGCGCGACCCTGAGACTGCCCGGGATGTGACGGCATGCGGCCGGCATTGCGGTATGATCGCCCGGTTTGTCATTCAGATTATTGGAGTAACGATGCAGCAACCCCGCCCGCGCGTACCATCGCCGAACATGAACTTCGTGATCGCCGCCCTGCTGGGCATTCCCGGCCTGCTGAACATTTATAGCGGCGTCACACGCTCCAGCGTGGGCGACATCCTGTCCGGCGTGGCGGCCCTGGTGTATGCCGTGCTGCTGGTGCGCGACGCCGTGCACATCAAGAAGACCGGCCTGCCGGCCATCCCGCAGGCGCGCATGCTCCTGATCGGTTTCGGCTGCCTGACGGTCTACCTGATCGGCATGTTCATGAAGCACGCCTGAGATGAGCGCTCACAAGATGAGCGCTCACAGCTGCCTGCCCAGGCAGATCGACACGGCGCGGCCGACGTAGCGGCCGTAAGGCGGCACTTCCACGTAACCGTGCCGTTCATAGAAGTCGACCGCGCGCACGTTCACGCGCCGCGTCGACAGCGATAACCGGCGGTAGCCGCAGGCAGCGGCACGCCGTTCCAGCTCGGCCAGAATGGGCGCGCCGGCGCCGCTGCCGGCACGCGCATACATCCGCTTGATTTCACCCACCTCGCCTTCGAGCGATCGCAGCGCGCCGCAGCCGACCGCGACGCCTTGCGCGTCATAGGCGATCACGAAGACCGCGCCGGCCCCACGGCAATCCTGCGGATCGAACGACGAGGCGCCGCTGTCGCCCGTGATGGCGGCCAGCGCCGCGTCGAGCTCGGCGATCAGCTGCCTTGCATCGGGGCTGTCCGGATCGACGCTGGCCAGCCGCGGCATCCGCTTATTTTCCGCGCAGCTTGGCGAAGGCGTCCGCCATCGCATTGTTGGACGGCGGCGCCGAACGTTCCTGGCGCTGGTGCTGGGCCACGCGCTTGGCGTCGCTACGATCGCCGCGCTGCTCAGGCCGCGCACCCGCCTGCGGCGCGCTGTCCGCCAGGCGCATGGTCAGCGCGATGCGCTTGCGCTTGGGGTCGACTTCCAGCACCTTGACCTTGACCACCTGGCCGGCCTTGACCACCGTGTGCGGATCCTTCACGAAGGTGTTCGACAGCGCCGAGATGTGCACCAGCCCGTCCTGGTGCACGCCGATGTCCACGAAGGCGCCGAAGGCGGCGACGTTGGTCACCACGCCTTCCAGGATCATGTCCGGACGCAGGTCCGAGATCTCTTCCACGCCTTCCTTGAAGGTGGCGGTGATGAATTCCGGACGCGGGTCGCGGCCCGGCTTTTCCAGCTCCTTCAGGATGTCGCTCACGGTCGGCACGCCGAATTTCTCGTCCGCGTACTTCGACGGAGACAGGGCTTTCAGCAAGGGGCCGTCGCCGATCAGCGATTTGACGTCGCGCTTGACGTCGGCCAGGATCTTCTCGACCACCGGATACGATTCCGGGTGCACCGCCGACGCGTCCAGCGGATTGGCGCCGTTCACGATGCGCAAGAAGCCGGCCGCCTGCTCGAAGGTCTTGTCGCCCAGGCGCGGCACCTTCTTGAGCGCGGCGCGCGAGGCGAACGCGCCGTTGGCGTCGCGGTAGGCCACGATGCCCTGGGCCACGGTATTCGACAGGCCCGAGACCCGCGCCAGCAGCGGCGCCGAGGCGGTGTTCACGTCCACGCCCACCGCGTTCACGCAATCCTCGACCACCGCGTCGAGCGAGCGCGCGAGCTGGGTCTGCGAGACGTCGTGCTGGTACTGGCCGACGCCGATCGACTTCGGATCGATCTTGACCAGTTCGGCCAGCGGATCCTGCAGGCGGCGCGCGATCGAGACCGCGCCGCGCAGCGAGACGTCCATGTCGGGCAGTTCGCGCGACGCGAATTCGGACGCCGAATACACCGAGGCGCCCGCTTCCGAGACCACGATCTTGGTCAGCTTGAGTTCCTGACTCTGTTTGATCAGGTCTTGCGCCAGCTTGTCGGTCTCGCGCGAGCCGGTGCCGTTGCCGATCGAGATCAGCGACACCTTGTGCCTGGCCGCCAGCTGGCCCAGCGTGTGCAGCGCGCCATGCCAGTCGTTGCGCGGCTGGTGCGGATAGACGGTGGCGGTGTCGACCACCTTGCCGGTGGCGTCGACCACGGCCACCTTGACGCCGGTGCGCAGGCCCGGATCGAGGCCCATGGTGGCGCGCTGTCCGGCCGGCGCCGCCAGCAGCAGCGCTTTCAGGTTGCGCGCGAAGACGCCGATCGCGTCCAGTTCGGCCTTGTCGCGCAGGGCGCCCATCAACTCGGTGTCCAGGTGCATGAAGCTTTTCACGCGCCAGGTCCAGCGCGCGGTGTCCTGCAGCCACTTGTCGGCCGGGCGGCCTTGCGCCTTGATGCCGAAGCGCGCCGCGATGCGGCCCTCGCACGGGTTCAGCGGCGCATCCCACTTCGGCTTCTCGGGTTCCGAATCCAGGCGCAGGCTCACGTCCAGCACGCCCTCGCGGCGGCCGCGCAGCAGGGCCAGCGCACGGTGCGACGGCACGGCGCCCAGGGGCTCGTTGTAGTCGAAGTAGTCGGCGAACTTTTCGCCCTCGTCTTCCTTGCCGGCGACGACCTTCGATTCGACCACGCCGTGCTCCTGCACGTACTCGCGCAGCGATTGCAGCAGTTCTGCGTCTTCCGCAAAACGCTCCATCAGGATCTGGCGCGCGCCGTCCAGGGCCGCCTTGGCGTCCGCCACGCCGGGGTTGGCGCCGCCATCGGCATTGGTGAATGCCTCGCGCAGGTAGCCGTTTGCCACTTCTTCCGGGTTCAGGGTCGGATCGGCCAGCAGGCTATCCGCCAGCGGCGCCAGGCCGGCCTCGATCGCGATCTGGGCCTTGGTGCGGCGCTTCTGCTTGTAGGGCAGGTACAGGTCTTCGAGGCGGGTCTTGTCTTCCGCCATGGCGATCGCCTGCATCAGCTCGGGCGTCATCTTGTTCTGTTCCGTGATCGACGCGACGATGGTGGCGCGCCGGTCTTCGAGCTCGCGCAGGTAACGCAGGCGTTCTTCGAGCAGGCGCAGCTGGGTGTCGTCGAGACCGCCCGTGGCTTCCTTGCGATAGCGGGCGATGAAGGGCACGGTGGCGCCTTCGTCGAGCAAGGCGATGGCGGCGGCCACCTGGGCCGGGCGGGCGGCGAGTTCTTGGGCGAGGCGTTGTTCGATGGAGGGCAGCATGTGAATCGTTGTATCGAAGATCAAGCGGCCAATGATACGCGCTCATCGACGATGCGCCAGTCTTGACAGCGTGTCGCGGACATGAGAGAACAACCGGTTGACGAGAAAGCGTGCGCACTGCGCACGGATGAGATTTGTCCGCTACGTGCGATTCCGAACAAAACGGAAGTGATCGTATGCGAGATAATGCCGTTTATTGCCTTTTTTGATACGAAGCCACGAGACCCAATGACCACAGTCGATTATCTTCGCGAGAAAGCCAGCGACGCACCTCCGGTCCGCGCTCCCGCACGTTCCCCGGCCCTTCCGGCGCCGGTGGTGAGCTGGCTGCAACGGGTCGAGGCCGCGGCCCATCCCCAGCCGAAGCTGACCGATGAAGTCGTCGACCCCAAGGCCGCGCAATACAAGTTCGTCTATGTCATGGCGCCCACCAGCGGCGGCCGCCACGTCGCGCTGTGCCTGTGCAAGGCGCGCCTGCGTCCGAACGGCGACGTGGCCGCGGCCAGCCCGGTCAGCGAAGTGTTCTCGCTGCTGTCGGCGCCGCCCGCCTACCTCGAAGGCGACGACGTCGACCTGGTGCGCTTCTTCATCGCCATGCGCAGCGGGTCGGCCCAGGGCACCAGCGCCACCGAACCCAAGGGCAAGGTGGGCGCGATCCTGCTGCAGATGCTGCTCGATCAGGGCAAGCTGCTGTGGGCGAACTCGTGGTCCGACATGGCCAGCGGCCTTGTCTATCCGTTGCAGGGTGGCCCGACCCGCCTGGCCAGCCTGGCCTGGCGCGACGAAGGCCGGGTGTCCAAGCTCGGGTGGTCGGTGGAGCCGGTCGGTGGCGCCGCCACCCACAGCGCGGCCGACCAGATCGACTACATGCTGCCGACCGATCCGCCGTGGTACATCGACAATCTGTCCTGCGGGCCGCTCGAACTCAATCGCGGCGGCATCGACATCTCGCTGGCCGAACTGCAGGCCCTGGTGGCGCAAGCCCCGGCCCTGACCGGCACCGACAAGAAACGCGTCTCGCAGCTGCTGCTGGCCCACGGCCTGCAGCAGCTGATGCCATTGCCGCAACCGCTGACCCAGCGCCTGCGCAATGACGTCAAGCCGATTCCGCACCTGCTGCTCGATGCCGTGCAGCTGGCCGACGGCAACGTCACGCGCTGGCAAGACTTCGCCGTGCTGGCCTTCGACTACGACGGCCAGCGCGTCTCGTTCGACCCGTCGCAGCGCGTGGTGCGCCAGATCGGCGACCTCACCGAAATCATCGAACGCGACCCGAAGGCCGAGAGCGACGCCCTCGATAAACTGGGCGAGATCGGCTTCCGCAAGCCGGTCACCGCCCCGTTCAACGCCATGGCCGGCGCGCTGCAGCTCGAAAGCCAGGCGCACTGGCTGCGCTTTGCCGAGAACGACGTCGACGCGCTGTCCGACGCCGGCTGGCACCTGCAGAAATCTAACAAGTACCGGTATGACGTCGTACCGGTCGAAGACTGGTATGCCGACATCGACGAGCCGGCCGAAGCAGGCAACGCCTGGTTCGAGCTGGAGCTGGGCATCGTGGTGGCGAAGAAGCGCGTGCCGCTGCTGCCGGTGCTGGTGCAGCTGATCCGCAGCGCGCCGCTCGAATTCGACCCTGCCGTGCTGGCCGCCCATGCCGAGGCCGACCAGATGTTGGCCGTCCTGCCTGACGGCGTGCGCGTGGCGCTGCCGTGGGGCCGCCTCAAGCCGATCCTCGCCACCCTGGGCGAGCTGTACTTCAACGACAAGATCAAGGGCAAGCTGCGCCTGTCGACCCTCGATGCGGCGCGCCTCGAAGAATTGGCGCGCGGCGTCGAGCTGCGCTGGACCGGCGGCGAGCGCCTGCGCGAGACCGGCCGCAAGCTGAGCCAGTTCGGCGCGGTCAAGAAGGTCGAAGCGCCCAAGGGCCTGCAAGCGACCCTCCGTGATTACCAGCTCGACGGCCTGTCCTGGATGCAGTTCCTGCGCGAGTACGACCTGGGCGGCATCCTGGCCGACGACATGGGTCTCGGTAAAACGGTGCAGACGCTGGCCCACATCCTCACCGAGAAAGAGGCCGGCCGTCTTACCAGCCCGGCCCTGGTGATCGCCCCGACCAGCCTGATGGCCAACTGGTTCGACGAAGCCGCGCGCTTCGCGCCGAGCCTCAAGGTGCTGCTCCTGCAGGGCAAGGAGCGCATGGACCTGTTCGACCAGATCGACGACGCCGACATCGTCCTGACCACCTATGCGCTGCTGCCGCGCGACGAAGAAGAACTGCGCAAGCACCACTATCACCTGGTGATCCTCGACGAATCGCACTACATCAAGAACACCCGCTCCAAGGCGGCGCAGACGGCCGGCTCGCTCGACGCCCGCCACCGCCTGTGCCTGTCGGGCACCCCGCTCGAGAACCACCTGGGCGAATTGTGGTCGCAGTTCCACTTCCTGCTCCCGGGCCTCCTGGGCGACGAGAAGACCTTCAACACGCAGTTCCGCCATCCGATCGAGCGCCAGGACGACCCGGTGCGCCGCACCCTGCTGAACCGCCGCATCCGTCCCTTCCTGCTGCGCCGCACGAAAGACCACGTGGCCAAGGAGCTGCCGGAGAAAACCGAGATGGTGCGCCGCATCGAGCTGGCCGGCCCGCAGCGCGACCTGTACGAGACCGTGCGCCTGGCGATGGACAAGAAGGTGCGCGACGAGATCGACCGCAAGGGCGTGGCGCGCAGCCAGATCGTCATCCTCGAGGCCTTGCTCAAGCTGCGCCAGGTCTGCTGCGATCCGCGCCTGGTGAAGGCGATGCCGTCCAAGAAGAACACGGCCGCCGTGTCGGCCAAGCTGCTGGACCTGATGCAGATGGTCGAAGACCTGCTGGGCGAGGGCCGCAAGATCCTCGTGTTCTCGCAGTTCACCAGCATGCTCGGCCTGATCGAGGAAGAACTCGACGCGCGCAACATCCCGTACGCGATCCTGACCGGCGAGACGCGCGACCGCTCGGCCCAGGTGGCGGCCTTCCAGCAGGGCGCGGTGCCGATCTTCCTGATCAGCCTGAAAGCCGGCGGTGTAGGACTCAATCTCACAGCGGCCGACACCGTGATCCACTACGACCCGTGGTGGAACCCGGCGGCCGAGAACCAAGCGACCGACCGCGCCTGGCGCATCGGGCAAGACAAGCCCGTGTTCGTGTACAAGTTGATCGCGAAAGGCACGCTGGAAGAAAAAATCCAGCAGCTGCAGCAGAAGAAGTCGGAGCTGGCGCAGTCGATCCTGTCCGAAGGCGAATCGCAGAAGATGGCGCTGACGCAGGAAGACCTGCAGGCGATCTTCGCGCCGCTGGACGACTGATTGGATGGGGCCGCGCTCGCTGGCGTGAGCGCGGCCGAAAAGAAAGCACGCGGCGCAAGGCCGCGTGCGACGCTGTCAAGACAGCTTATTTGTAGAAGGCTTCGACCTTGCCCTTGAGCTTGATGAGCATCGGCTTGCCGCGGCGGTCGAGGGTCTTGCCGGCGGCGACCTTGATCCAGCCTTCGCTGAGGCAATATTCTTCGACGTCGTAGCGATCCTTGTCGTTGAAGCGGATGCCGATTTCGCGCTGGAACACGTCACGGTTGTGGAAAGGGCTGCTCGGATCGATCGACAGCCGGTCTGGGAGCGGGGGGAGGGTTGCGGTATCGTTCATGGTGCGCGAATTATCCCTCAACTCGCCGGGACATGGCGCATTTCTTTGCGCGGGCGGCCTTTGGCCCGGGCCTGGCCCGAATCATGGCGTGCCCATCGAGAGATATTTCACAAACACTGTTTCATGGCTGTATACTTGATGGTAAACCTGACATCCTTGCTAGTTGGTCAAGAAAGAGCCCGATGAAGTCCAGCCCCCATGCCGCCGCCTCGTCGCCAGGCTCCCCTCCCATCGCGGGCCGCCCTGACGACGATGCGCTGCCGGCCGGGCAGTTCCGCGCGATCGCCGAACTGGGCGGCGATGTCGCCTTCGCCATCGCGCTGCCGGCGCACCGCTTCGTGTATCTCAGCCCCGCCTTCGGCGCACTGAGCGGCTTCGACCGCGAGGCGCTGCAGCGTGCGCTCGACGGCGACGCCGTCTCGCCCCTGGCGCCGCTCGCGGCCTGGCTGCGCGAGGCGGCCGGCGGCGCGCCCGGCGCGCGCAGCCAGCGCGAATTCGACCTGTTCGACGCCGAGGGCCGGCCGCTGGCGCTGGAAGGCCTGGCCACGGCCTTGGTCGACGGCTCTGCCGACGGTGTTGCCGACCATGGCGCGACCCTGGTCGGGCTGCTGCGCGACCTGTCGGCGCGACGCGCCCACCAAAGCGAGCAGAAGCGTTTTGCCAGCATGCTCAATCACGAATTCCGCACCCCGCTGGCCACGATCGACGGCGCCATCCAGCGCCTCGAGGCGACGTCGAGCCACGCCGACGAGCCCACGCGCACGCGCTACCGCAAGATCGGCGCCGCGGTCGACCGCCTGATCGGGATGCTCGATGAATACCTGTCGCCGGATCGCATGGCCGCGCTCGGCCGCGCGCGGCAGCCGAACACGATCACCGTGAGCGACCTGGTCGACAGCGGCGCCGTCCAGATCCGCGCGGCCGGCCGCGAAGCCGCGCTGCGGCTGGAAGAACTGCCACTGACCCTGCGCGGGGAGCCGGAAGGCCTGCGCCTGGCGCTCAAGGTCTTGATCGATAATGCATTGGCGTTTTCGCCGCCGTCGGCGCCCGTGATCCTGCGTGCGCGGCGCAGCGGCGGCGGGGTCGAGCTGGCGGTGCTGGACGGCGGCGCCGGCGTGCCGCCGGAGGACGTGGCGCGGGTCTTCGACAAGGGCTACCGCGGCCGCAACGCCGCCGGCCTGCCCGGCAGCGGCCTCGGTCTGTACATGGCGCGCTCGATCGTCGAGGTGCATGGCGGTGTGCTGAGCCTGGCGCCGGGAGAGGAAGGGGCGGGCGCCGAATTCCGTTTATGGATGCCTGCTTTGAGCCTTTAGGGAGTTATAGAGGAACAACTCCTTGCTTCAGACCGCCTCAGCAACGATAATCGGACCGCGACCCGGCAAGGATAACGCTACCATTGGTATCATTGTCGGGTTAAAGAACACTACGGCCAAGGAATGACGCAGATACTGATTGTTGAAGACAATGGCGAATACGCCGACGACATGGCCGAGTTCCTGAAGGAGCTCGACCATGAAGTGACGATCGCCAGGACCGCCAGCGAGATGTGGGCGGCGCTGACGCGCACCCCGGCCGCGGTGGTCGTGCTCGACCTTGGCTTGCCGGACGAGGACGGTTTCAATGTCATTCCGCGCATGCGCCAGCTGTATCCCGAGATCGGCCTGCTGGTGCTGACGGGCCGGGTGGCGTTCGACCACCGCATCCTGGGCCTGCGCCTGGGCGCCGACCATTATTTGACCAAGCCGATCAAGTTCCCCGAACTGGCGGCCCACATCGAAGCCCTGGACCGGCGCGTGCGTCCGCCCGATCCGGTCCCGACGCCGAGCAAGTGGACCCTGCGCGTGAGCGCGCGCCAGCTCGAGCTGATGGGCAAGGTGATCGACCTGACCGAAAAAGAGTGCAATTTCCTGCACCTGTTGACGATCAATACCCGTCCGGTGCCGCGCCACGTGATCGTGGCAGGCATGGGCGGCGAAGACCCGGACGCCAGCCGCCGGGTCGACATGCTGGTCTACCGCCTGCGCAAGAAAGCCCGTTCCGGCCTCGGCCAGGACCTCCCCCTGCGCAGCGCCTATGGCGAAGGCTACAGCCTCTCCGCCGGCTTCACCCTCTCCTAATCAGGGTTAATTAGGGTCAGCGTCGAATTATTGGCCAATAGCCGCTCGGACAATTAGGGTCAGAGTCTAATGCCGCTAAGTTAACGATCTTTGCGGCATTTTTTCGTTGTAAACGTGGCTCAGAAATGTTAACTTTCGGCCATGCTTTCTGATGCCATCCC